>JANQRV010000462.1 GCA_028284395.1 Saprospiraceae bacterium | reverse complement strand
ATGAACCTACCAACCACCTGGATATGCTTTCGAAAGAAGTGCTCAAAAAGGCCCTTTTGGAATTTGACGGCACTTTATTGGTCGTTTCCCACGACCGGGACTTTTTAGCGGGATTAACCAACCGGACCATTGAATTCAGGGATCGTAAACTCCACAATTACCTCGGTGACGTCAATTATTTCCTCGATAAGCGAAAACTGGACAACATGCGCGAAGTGGAGCTATCGAATAATGTCATCACTACCAAAAAAGAACTAAAAACCTTATCTTACGAAGAGCGCAAGAAATTGATGCGAGCAGTAGAAAAAGCAGAACGTAAAGTGGAGAAGATAGAAGAGGCATTGGCCAAACACGAGCAAGAAATGGCCGATCCCGCCTATTACGAACGCTCCGACGCACCCCAAAAAATGAAAGCATACAATGCTTTGAAGAAAGATCTTGAAGCAGCGATGGAAGAGTGGGAGGCGGCGCAAGAGGTCGTCGAGGAATACGAGCTGTAAAGAAGCTTTTGCGGCAACAGAAAAACCAACGATATGAACTATTCACGCAAGAGATTTCTCGGTATGATCGGTGCCGGAGCCCTCACTGCTGCTGTACCGCGCAGCGTACAGTCTCAACCACTTGAAGAATACCGACACAAGAAGTTTTCCCATCCGCTCAAACTGGGATTGGCCTCCTATTCATTGCGAACGCTTTCTTTGGATGAAGTGATTAAGGTGGCCAAGCGTCTTCGGCTCAATTCCATCGCTTTAAAGAGCATGCACCTACCGCTGGACAGTACGCCGGACCAAATTAAAGCGGCTGCCGAAAAAGTACGGGCCAGCGGCTTGGATTTATACGGTGCCGGTGTTATTTATATGAAATCTGAAGATGCCGTCAACAATGCCTTCACTTATGCCAAAACCGCCGGCCTCCGGATGATCATCGGTGTTCCCAACCCCGAATTGTTGCCCCTGGTCGAAAAGTGGGTAAAGGAAACCGATATCAAGGTGGCCATTCACAATCACGGTCCGGGAGATAAGGTTTATCCTAGTCCCGACGACGTCTACGAAAAAGTCAAGAATTATGACCAGCGAATCGGGCTCTGCATCGATATTGGCCATACCTTTCGAATCGGAGAAGATCCGGTGGAGAAAACTAAAAAATATGCCGACCGCCTGTACGACGTTCATCTAAAGGATGTTGACCAAAGAGGGGCTAAAGGGACTTCTCAGGAGTTGGGCCGCGGAATTATGGACATTCCGGCATACCTCCACCAGCTTCGCAAAATGAAGTACACGGGCGTTGTCGGAATGGAGTTCGAAAAAGACGGCAAGGACCCGGTCCCGGGGTTAGCGGAATGTGCGGGTTACGCCCGCGGCATCATCGATGCTACCACTCCTTGATCAAGTATAGATAAACGGGGAAATGATCGCTGTACCCTCCCTGGTAATTGTCGCCAGCGAAGGTCCTGAACGGATACCCCTGGTACCGGCCGCTCTTTTGCGTAAGGTATTTTTCATTGTGGATGCTGGTTTGGTAATAGCGGTAGCCCTCTGCCTCTTCATCCACTAAGGTGCCGGAGATGACCAACTGATCGAACAGGTTCCAGGTATCGCGCCACGCATTGGTGCCAATCCCTTTTCGATATAAGTCATACATGGGGTTGAAGAGATCTCTCTTGGAGGTTTGATGTTTTTTTCGTTTGGTTCCCAATACCTTTTTTAGACTGGGGCTTACCGGGTCGTCGTTCAAATCTCCCATTAAGATAATTTTGGGGTTTTCTTCTTTCCGGTACAACTCATCGATGGCTTTTTTATTCAGATAGGCTGCGTATTCGCGCAAATGGGTAGTGGCGCTTTCTCCACCACTGCGAGAGGGCCAGTGATTGACCAAGATGTGAACGGTATCGCCATCTAGTAACCCCGAAACGTATAAAATGTCCCTGGTAAATAATGTGTCGCCGTGATTGGATGGCCCTTCCTTCATCGAAATGGGGGTCGTCTTTAATGGCCTGAAGTATTTTGGTTGATATAAAAGACCTACATCGATGCCTCGATGGTCCGGAGAATCAAAATGAATAATTTGGTAATTGCGTTCCTCAAGGATGGGATGCTGTACCAGATCCTCCAGTACATGTACGTTTTCAATTTCTGCGACTCCCAGTATGGCGACTCCATCCGGTGTGTAATCGGTTCCCAATTCGGAGACGACCCGGCCCAAGTTGCCCAGTTTTTCCGCATACTTTTCCCGGTTCCAGTTTTTACTGCCGGTGGGGATGAATTCGTCATCGCCGCGGTTATCGGGATCATCGATCGTATCGAAAAGGTTTTCCAGGTTGTAGAACCCGACGGATACAATCTTATACTGCTTTTTCTGCCCATAGGAATGGTGGTAGAGACAACAGCTCAAGAGAAGCATGACAATCTTCGTGTGCATCAATAGAGGATTATGACATTGATGAATGCTGGAGAAAAAATAGAATGGGTGTTCTGAAAGGATGATGCAAAAGAAAGGAAAAAAAGAGAATTTACCTAGTCTAAGATTAACCCCAGGTTAATTTTTTTCATTGCTGCTGCTGATATGCAAAATTCTTCTATTTTTGCACCACACCTTCTACAATTCCATCGCACCTTCTTGATAAACCATCCGGATTTATCGTTCACTATCACTAATACCTATTTATGATCACCAAATTTTGGGCAAACCTCTGTTTGTTAGCAGGTTTGTTGTTAGTTCCCGTAGGGCATCTGTTTTCGCAGTACACCATCCAGGGAAAACTACTCGATTCACAGTCGCGGTTATCCATTGATCGGGCCATGATCGGGATAGATGCGCTGGATAAATTCACTTATTCGGATGAAAAAGGAAACTTTGAGTTGACCGATGTGCCTAGTGGCAGTCACCGGGTCTGGTTTAAACTCGTTTCCTATGTAGCCTTGTCCATGGAAATAGAGGTAAAAGGGTCCTCTCTGCAATTGGGTACGGTAGAACTGGTCGCACAGGAAGAGCAGACTCAATTGGAAAACCGGGAAGACTTCATTCCGCTGATCACCCTTTCGGATGAAGATCTCGAACAGGAATCCGAGAATCAAAATATTTCGGGAATTCTTTCGGCCTCCAGGGATGTATTCATTTCCGCTGCTGCTTTCAATTTCGGACCGCTGAGGTTTAGAATCCGCGGACTGGATTCGGAAAATATCGATCTCTTCATGAATAATGCTCCGGTCAATGATTTGGAAAACGGACGTGTTTTCTGGAATGGCTGGGGTGGTCTGAATGATGTAATGCGCAATCGCGACTCGGACATCGGATTGGGAGCCATCCCATACAGCTTCGGTGGACTGGGTGGTGGTACAACCATTGATACCAGGGCTTCGGCTCAGCGCAAGCAAATCCGATTGTCGGCCTCTTTGTCCAATCGATCCTATCGGAATCGGTTGATGGGCACCTGGTCTTCCGGTTTGCTCCCCAGTGGCTGGGCGTTTTCTCTTTCGGGATCACGGCGTTGGGCGGATGAGGGCTTTATCGAAGGAACTTTCTTTGACAGCTGGTCTTACTTCTTGTCGATCGATCGCAAGATCGGACAAAAACACCAATTGAATTTCACGGGATTTGGTTCGCCGACTAAGCGGGGCAGATCCGGCGCCAGTACTCAGGAAATGTACGATCTCGCCCGGACCAATTTTTACAACCCCCATTGGGGGTTTCAGAATGGTAAGAAGAGGAACTCGCGGGTTGGTTACCAACATCAACCCTTTCTCATTCTGCGGCACGATTGGAAAATTAGTGAAACATCCAATTTGACTTCGTCCGTGTCTTATCAATTCGGTCAGAATGGTAGTACGGCAATCGACTGGTTTGATGCACCGGATCCGCGGCCGGATTTTTATCGCAATATGCCGAGTTTCTTTCTGGGACGCGGAGAAGAACAAGCGGCATCGATTCGACAAGAAGTATTGACAGGAGATCCGGCAAATCGCCAATTGGACTGGCAACGCATGTATGAGGTGAATCGAAATAGTGTATTGGATGAGAAGTACGTTTACCTATTGAATGGTGCGGATGTATCGGGCAATTGGTCTCAGTATATCCTGGAAGACCGCCGATTCGATAAGCAGCAATTTGCCTTTAACTCAAATTATCAAAACACCTTCAACGACCGACTGACACTATACGCCGGTGCCAGTTTTCAAAAACAGCAAGTCGACAATTACAAGGTGGTGGAAGACCTGCTCGGCGGAGATTATTATGTAAATGTAGACAAATTTGCAGTGCGTGATTCCGTGGGTAACATCGATGCGCAGCAGAATGATTTGGAAAACCCAGGGCAGGTATTAACGGAAGGGGATCGCTTTGGTTACGATTACGAGTCGCATATCCAAAAGAGCCGGTTGTGGACACAAGCCGTCTATTCCCTGAAACAGATCGATGCTTTTATCGGCTTAGATCTTTCTTCGACCCAATTTTGGCGCGTTGGGAAATTTCGGAATGGAAAATTCCCCGACAATTCCGTCGGTTCGTCCGAAAAACAACGCTTCACCAATTTAGGTATGAAAGCTGGCGTCACCTACAAATTGAGTGGCCGCCAATACTTTTACGCCAATGGAGCATATCTGACCCGGGCCCCTTATTTCCGAAACGCTTACGTTTCTCCCCGAACCAGAGATCAGATATTGCCAGGCTTGACCAGCGAGACCATATATGGAGGTGAAATCGGATATTTACTGCGTTCGCCAAATCTCAAAGCCCGAGCAACCGTTTATTACAACCAATTTGAGGACCAGGCGAGGATCATTCGCTTTTACAATGACTTTTCCCGGGCATTTGGCAATTATGTTCTTTCTGGCGTCGATAAGAGACATCAGGGACTGGAATTGGCCGTGGAGGCAAAGGTGAGTGCTGAGTTGACGTTCAATGCAGTTGCCGCTATTGGACATTACGTGTTTTCAGACCACAGTACCGGCAGCATCTATTTGGATAATACGGAAGTTGTCGGACAGAACGCAGAACCCTTTACGGTCTTTTCGAAGAATTATCGTGTCCCGGGAATGCCGCAAGAAGCTTATACATTTGGCATCAACTACAATTCTCCTAAATATTGGTTCGCCAATCTGAACTTCAATTACTTCCGCAATATCTGGATCGATTTCAACCCCGTTCGGCGGACTACCGAAGCGGTGGTCGACCTGGATCCGACTTCTGATCAATTCCGGACCATTGTAGACCAGGAAGAGACCGACGCGGCTTTTACCCTTGACTTTTTCGGAGGCAAGTCCTTTAAATTTGGCAAGCACTTTATCTATTTGAATGTAGGCGTTAGTAACATCCTGGACAATCGCAATATCCGAACGGGAGGATTCGAGCAATTGCGGTTCGATGTTCGCGAGCGTGATGTTGACGCTTACCCTGCTCGCTATTACTATGGCTTTGGACGCAATTACTTCATCAATATTAGCTACCGGTATTGATTCGGACCTCATTTTTCATTTAAAAAACACAAACAATAAGGTTATGAAATATAGTTGTATAAATTTTTTGATTCTTTTTGGACTGCTGCTGTTTTCGGGATGTGTGGATCTGGAGTTTGAAGAACCACCGGTCGACGGTACCGATCTAGTAGAAACCGGGAATACGACGATCGCCGAATTGAAAGCCATGGCGAGAGAGGGTCAATTGGTCGAAATCAGTGAAGACATCCGGATACAAGGAGTGGTAATAGCGGATGACCGTTCCGGAAATTTTTTCCGGGAGTTTGTCATGCAAGACGCTACCGGCGGTTTAAAAGTGCTCATTAACCTCACCAGTTTGTATAATTTCTATCCGGTCGGACGAGAATTAGTGGTCAAATGCCAAGGCGCATTTTTGGGTAATGGCGAGGGAGTCATTCAATTGGGAGGATACACCTACATCGAAAATGGTGTTGCTCTTCTGGGAGACATCATCGATTACGATCAAAGGATCATAAAGGGTAAGATTATCGGTGCGCCCGAGCCCGTTGTTCGGAGTATTAGCGATTTGTCGGCTGCAGATATCAGTACCCTGGTTAGGGTTCAAGGAGTTGAATTCGTTGATCAGGACTTAGGACTTACTTATGCGGATACCGAAGGGAATCGGTCAGCCAATCGATTTCTGACGAATTGTGAGGGGAGCGAGGAGGTAATTTTAAGAAGCAGTGGCTTTGCGGATTTTGCGGGAGAAACGGTGCCGGCCGGAAATGGGTCAGTAACGGCGGTTTATTCCGTTTTTCGCGAAGATGCTCAGTTGTTCATCCGAACCCTGGAGGATGTAAAGCTGGACGGGCATCGGTGTAGTAAGGGGGGCGGTGGTGCCGTAGTTACCGGATCGGAGGAGTCAGTGGCCATTGCCGATCTAAGAGCAATATTTGCGGCCGGTAACACTACCGTAGCTGAAAACAAAAAAATTAAAGGAATTGTGGTTTCCGACGGAGCGGGTGGTAATTGGTCGGGACGGAATCTCGTCCTTCAGGATGAATCGGCGGGAATCGTGGTTCGATTCCAGGATGAACACAGCTTTGCGCTGAATGACGAAGTAGAAGTGGTGGTCTCCGGTCGAGAGATTTCGGATTTCAACGGACTTCTGCAAGTCAATGAAGTGCCGAACAATTTTGCAAAAAAATTAGCGAGTGGTCAATCCGTCACAGCCCGGAAAGTAACGGTCAAAGAGTTGCTCGATCAGGAGGAACTATGGGAGTCAACGCTCGTGGAAATCGAAGCTGTGACCATCAGCGGAAGCACCACTTTAGAGGGAGTGACCACGGTATCGGATGAAACGGGCAGCATCCCACTGTTCACCCGGGGCAGTGCCGATTTTGCCAATGCGGCAGTTCCCGCTTCAGCCTTAACATTGGTCGCAGTGTTATCGGATTTCAACGGCAGCCAACTGATGATTCGCAATCTCAGTGATATTGGTGGCAGCGGGGCCACCAACGGTGGTGCATTTGATGGTGAACCGGTCGACAAAGTCGAGGAGAGTTTTGCGGATTTAGGAAGCAATGCCACCATTGCAATTCCCGGCTGGCAAAATGTCGCCATTAAAGGGCAACGGCTATGGCAAGCGAAGTCTTTCGATGCCAATACCTACGCTCAGGCCACGGCTTTTGGAGATAACAACAGCGAAATGGAAGCCTGGCTAATCACACCACCATTAGACCTCAGCGGACCTAAGATTTTGAGCTTTGAATCGGCTAAAGCTTTTTATGTCCACGATGGCCTTAGTGTCTGGCTGTCAACCGACTACAACGGAGAGGATTTGGGGGCAGCTACTTGGGTTCAACTAGAGGCAGTTTTAGCGGGGAGCGATTCGGAAGACCATGCCTGGATCTCTTCCGGAGAGATAGACCTCTCTGCCTTTTCCGGCATTGGTTATATCGGCTTTAAGCATATTGGCAATCCCGATTCCGGGACGACTTCATACCGCTTGGACAATATCAAGGTGACGAATAAGTAGTCCACTTCGGATTATGAACACTTTTAAATAATTATGCCTTACTTTTGTGATTCAATATCGATCACAGACTGTTGACACTGACGTCAAATACTTATTGGTCATTAATCAGAATTAATATGCCGGAAGCAACGATTAAACCCTTTCAGTTCAAAATGTTTTCCATCGAGCAGGATCAATGTACTATGAAGGTGGGAACGGATGGAATTTTATTAGGGGCTTGGGCGCCAATCGAAATGGCAAGGCGTATTTTGGATATTGGAACGGGTACCGGCCTGATCGCGATCATGCTGGCACAACGGACCAAAGAGGCCAGGGTCGATGCCGTTGAAATTGAAGCTGCCGCTTGTAAGCAAGCATCGGACAATATGGCCAATGCCCCCTGGAGCGATCGGTTGAAGGCGATCAATATCGCCATTCAGGAATACGCTGTGAGCAAGGTAGAGCCCTACGACTTGATCGTCAGCAACCCGCCTTTCTTTTCCGGTGGTACTTTTTCGAAGAATCAGGACAAAAACCAGGTACGACACACGGTAAAATTACCGCACGGCGAGTTGTTAACTGCTGTGCGCACCCTGTTGGCTCCCGCCGGGAAATTCTGTGTTGTCCTTCCGTTGATCGAAGGATTGCGCCTGAAAGAACTGGCCAGAAGTTACAATTTATATTGTACCCGCATTACTGAAGTGTTTCCAAGGTCCGACAAACAGTTGGAACGGCTCTTGATGCAATTTGAGAAAAAAGAGGTGTCTCTCCGTAAAGAAAAGCTAGTTTTACTGCAGGGAAAAGACAATAATAGAACCGCAGAGTACGCGTCTCTGACCAATGAATTTTATTTATAAGCCTTCTAGTATAGCGTAAGTTGAATCTGGGGGTTAGAAATGAAAGAAGGGAAGCTGTTACAGCTTCCCTTCTTCATTTTTGTTTAAGCCTGAGCATCTCTTCTGTCAGACTCTTGGATCAAAGTCCTTGCGAGCTCAAGGATCGTTGTATCCTCCAGGTTTACGATGCCCCCATTGGGCCCTGGTTGGAGATGTCTATCAGTAATGGCTCCTTCTTTAAATTTATTGGCGCCAAAATAATTTCTTACGGTTTGTTCTTTAAGCTTTAAGCGTTGGGCGATTTTAGAAATACTGCCGGTAGGTAGTTGATGTTTGATTTTTCTAAGTTCTTCAAAAGTAATATTCATATTGTGGTTTTTAGTTAGAAAAATGGAGAGTATTTCCTAAAGTCGAAGAATAATTATTAAGTTAAATTAATAACTTTTGCGGAATTAAAGAAATCCTTTTCAAAAATTTGGAAAAAATAATTTTGAAAAAAGTGGTAGACCTGTAATAAGAAGAAAGAGGCGAAAATAGAGGTTGCGGGCAGAACAAACAGCTGCCCGCAACCTCTGTGGAGGTCAGAACTTTGCAACGAGGCCACCTAGGAAATTGATTCCAAAGATTCGGTACAAATTCCATCGTTGTCGTTTATTATTGGCCAGGTTATTTACCTGTAGAAATACGCCGAGTTTATCGGTTACTTTATAATCTACTCCGGCGCTTACATCAAAGAGTGCATTGAGGTTTACCGTTTGATCGGTAACTGGATCAATGACCGGTACGCCATTCTCCAAAAAGAATTCGCCTTTCACGGTTAATTTCTTTTCCAAGAAAGTATACATGGCCCCTACATTAATGGTAGTTGCCGGCAAATTCCAGGGCTTTTCTTCATTATCAAGCGAATAGAAGTTTTGGGTGACAGTCCCCGTGACCTGGAAGCCATCAAAAATCGGTGCGATCAACGAGGCTTTAAAAGATACGACACTACCGGTGTCGTAAAGCACATTGAAACGCGGGATGGTGTCGCCATCGTATTGATACAGTGCCAGGTCATCAAATGTTTTGTATCCGGCCTGCACCCGATAATCAATGCCCTGGTAATTGCCCTTAATACCACCGTAGTAATGGTAGTAGCGGGTATTTCGTACGTCCAGACGAGAGGTGATGAACGGGTTGTAATCAGAAAGCGTCCGCAAATTGTTTTTTGTCAGAGAGCCTTCTGCACCGACGAAGGCACTAACAATACTTCCGGCAACTTGTGCTGAAAGTTCGACATCCGGGAAGAAAGAGAATTCGTCTTCATGCGATGCGATATTGGCGCCGATTTTGGCGGTGAAAATCCGGTGGTGATAGGTATAGGACGGCTTCAGGAAGAAGTTGTTCAATTTTTGTTTGCTGGTATCCCGGTAGGAAGTGAAATCGGTGATGAGTTCTATGGTTAGGGGATGGGCATCTTGAAACCACTTTGTCCCTTTGACATTAAGGGCAAAACCGGTTTCGCGGGCTGCAAAATTATCTTCCATAAAATAAAAGTCGACACCGGCCTCATAGTTGAAGTCTGCCACCGTTCGCTCCCCATTAAAAATGGAAGCGGAAGCATTGAAGGTGGAAAAGCTTTGCTTTACATCGGCTTTGTCGAAGCTCAGGTTCCGATCTTGTAAGGCATTGAGTTCGTTGTAACCATAGAAGAAAACATTGTCTACCGTATAACCCAGGTCACCTTTTACCGCAAAACCCTGATCGAAGTAATAGGTTGCATTGGCACGGGCATTGGTATAGGAAAAGCGTTGATTTTCTATATCTCCGCTGTTGCTCGCATTGTGGTGAAAAAGGTCGACGCCAACGTTGAAATCTTCTTCGGTAACAATATTATAGGATCCGTCAATGTAAAATGTACGGGGAAATCCGGCGCCCAATTTTGTATAACCGTTATAGCTGTCCTGAAGCGCATCGCCACGCATGGCGAGAGGGCGAATCTTAGGGGGTAGATATTCCACATTCATGGACTTGTTGCTGATCATGTAG
>JANQRV010000460.1 GCA_028284395.1 Saprospiraceae bacterium | reverse complement strand
AAGCGCTACTTTTGTTTCCATCATCGAACCGCATGGACATTATAATCCCGTGGCGGAAATCCCCGAACAACCATTTACCAGTATCGATAAGCTGGAGCTCTTGTACGATGATAATGCCTATACCATTGTTCGCTTTTACAATAAGTCCGGTAAGTATTGGACCGTGATGCTTGCCCACCAGGACGCCCGACAGGAAACCGAGCATAAGGTAAAAGTAAATGATGCTATTTTTGAATGGAAAGGACCTTACGATATAAGATCTTAAACTTAAAATGTACGCTATGTCAAAGATGATCAAAGCAAGTAAAGAATTTTTCTTCGGTAATGAAGTCGAATGGGAACAAGTAGATCCCAAAATCAAAAGACAGATGATGGGTTACGACGACAAGATTATGTTGGTGAAAGTGGCCTTTGAAGAGGGAGGTGTCGGGCAGTTGCACGAGCACCATCATTCGCAAGTCACCTACGTGGAAAGTGGCGAATTTGAGATGACCATCGGTGATCAGAAGAAAATCATTCGCACGGGAGACTCCTATTACGTACCGCCCCACGTGCTGCACGGATGTGTATGCTTGACAAAAGGGGTATTGATCGATGTGTTCAGTCCGCTGCGGGAAGACTTCCTGGAATAGGCATTCACTAAAATGAAACGAATCAAAACTAAACAAACAAAACCATGGCAATAAAATTAAAGGGATTGCGCTGGTGGGTGATTGGATTGATTGCAATTGCCACCATTATCAATTACATCGATCGCCAATCGCTTGGTGTACTTTGGCCGGAAATCGCACAGGATCTTTATCCCGACAATACCGATGACGAACGAAAGGAGATATACGCCCTTATTTCGGTGATTTTTGTGTTCTCCTATGCTTTTGGCCAGGCGATCTTCGGGAAGATTTTCGATTGGGTAGGTACTCGACTGGGTTTTGCACTATCCATCGGAGTTTGGTCGATTGCTACCGCTCTGCATGCCGTAGCTCGTGGATTGTTGACCTTTGGTTTATTCCGTTCTATCCTGGGTATTGCCGAGGCCGGAAACTGGCCGGGAGCCGCCAAAGGCAATGCGGAATGGTTCCCGACAAAAGAGCGCGCTTTTGCTCAAGGACTATTCAACTCCGGTGCGGCTATCGGGGGCATCATTTCCATTCCGTTAATCGCATTTTTGACCATCCATTTCAGTTGGCAAATGATCTTTATTTTGGTCGGCGTGACCGGTTTGTTGTGGCTGATTCCCTGGATGCTTTTGGTCAAATCTCCACCAACGACACACCCTTGGATAACTGAGGATGAACGAGCGTACATTCTCAGCGGCCAGCAAAATCAAGATTTGGATGAAGACGGGGGGTACGATGAAGGATACAATCCGCCGACTGGAGAAATGTTGTCTCGAAAGCAAAGCTGGGGAGTCATCATCTCTTCGTCTGCCATCGACCCGATTTGGTGGTTGTTCGTGATCTGGATTCCTATTTATTTGTATGAGGTATACGGAATGGACGTCAAAACCATTGGCATCTACGGCTGGGTCCCCTATGTAGGTGCTATGCTGGGCGCATGGTTTGGCGGGTTGTTGGCACAAAATCGCATCAAGGCCGGTTGGAGTGTCGACAAGACACGGAAGCTCGTCATTACCCTTGGAGGAGCGATCATGTTACCAACACTCCTGATGATGTCCAATCCTGGTAGTCCGGTTACCACCGTGCTATTGATGGCCGTAATCCTATTCGGTTTCCAGACGGCTATCGGAAACATCCAAACTCTACCGAGTGATTTCTTTGGAAAGAAGTCCGTAGGGACGTTGTCTGGTTTCGCTGGAATGGGAGCTAAATTGGCCGCTGCGGGGTTGACTTATCTCATTCCGCGCTTGACGGCAGGAGGAAATTACACGCCCGCCTTCTTGGTTGGTGCTGCTTTGGCCGTGATTGCCGTTGCGAGCATTTGGGTGTTGTGCCCCAAAATAGAGCCCTTAAAACCCAAAGCTGCTTAGGCAAACGCCGGCATGTTTTCTAAGAATTTGTAGCAATTGGAACTGGCCAGAAGATGCTTGTCGAATGCGTCATCATCGCTTTAGGTTGGTACTATTGCCAAACATAAAAGAACGAAAAAAATAAAAAAATGGATCGTAAAAGAGTAGCTATAATCACTGGTGCAACGAGCGGCATTGGCTTCGAAGTAGCAAAAAGATTAGGTAAAGAAGGATTTACTGTAGTATTGAATGGTATCCGGGACGAAGAAGGAGTTAAAAAAGTTGAAGGACTGGTTGCCGAAGGTGTTGATGCGGAATATTGCGGATTCGATGTAACGAAAGAAGAAAAAGTAACCGCAAGCATCACCAAAGTAGGGGAAAAGTACGGCAAGATCGATGTGCTTGTAAATAATGCAGGAGGATTGGGTGGAAGATCTCGCTTTGAAGATATGACCACCGATTTTTACAGGTTTGTAATGGCATTGAACTTAGACTCTGTGTTTTTCGCTTCAAGGGCTGCCATTCCCTTTCTAAAAAAGGGAGATCATCCTACCATCATCAACTATACATCCAATGCAGCATGGAATGCAGGCGGACCGGGTGCGGGTATTTACGGAACATCCAAAGCCGGAGTTCATGCGATTACCAGAGCTTTAGCAAAGGATTTAGCGGAATATGGTATTAGAGTAAATGCAGTATCTCCCGGTACCATTGACACTCCTTTTCACCAGCAAATTAAATCGACAAAACCGGAAGTTTTTGCTTCCTGGGCAAATAACATCATGTTGGGAAGATTGGGCCAACCGGAAGATGTTGCAGGTGTGGTTGCTTTTTTAGCGAGCAGCGACGCTGCCTTCATTACTGCAGAAACTATCCAAATTGGAGGTGGTCAAGCCTTGGGCATCTAAGTGTTTATTTGGAATTTCCTTACTGACCTACGAAAAAACAAAAAAAATTACAACATGGACTTAACTGGAAAAACGGCCATTGTAACCGGTGGTGGCAGAGACATCGGACGATCAATTTCTATAAAATTGGCATCATTGGGAGCCAAAGTAGCACTCAATTACTACAACTCTCCGGTTCGTGCTGAGGAGACGTTGGCGACCATCAAATCCAATGGGGGTGAAGCAATTGCCGTAAAGGCAGACTTGACCAAAATGCATGAATGCCAAAAACTGGTGACAGAAACACAAAAGGCATTTGGTAATGAGATCCACATCTTGGTGAATAATGCGGGAGGACTGGTGGCAAGAAAGAAATTGAGTGAAATGGATTTGGAATTTTGGAATTTGGTTATGGAGCTCAATTTGACGTCTACCTTCATGATGCACAAAGTAACGGTTCCGCATATGCCAAAGGGGAGCTCTATCGTAAATATGGCTTCGCTGGCCGGTCGTGATGGTGGTGGTGGCGGTGCCTCCGCTTACGGCACTTCCAAAGGCGCAGTGATGACCTTCACCCGTGCAATGGCCAAAGAATTGGGACCAGATGGTATTCGAGTGAATTCAGTTTGTCCTGGCCTGATCGGCACCAAATTTCATGACGATTTTACTCCGGATCACGTTCGTGAAATGGTCGCGAATAAAACACCGCTTCGACGTGAAGGACATCCGGATGACGTTGCGGATCTAGTCGCTTATTTGGCATCTGATGAAAGTTCATTTTTAGCAGGTACCAACGTGGATATTAACGGTGGCCTTGCTTTCTCTTAAGTAGTTAAAACAACATCATGAAAAAAGTAGTGACTTTTGGAGAGATCATGCTCCGACTGACTCCCCCAGCCCTAAAACGATTCTCGCAAGCGAATTCCTTTGGGGCCATTTATGGCGGTGGTGAAAGCAATGTGGCCGTATCCCTGGCTAACTATGGCATCCCGGTTGATTTCGTGACCCGGTTGCCCCAAAATGACATTGGCGAATGCGCATTGATGGAAATGCGGAAACGCGGTGTGGGAACACAGCATATTTTACGTGGAGGAGAGCGATTGGGCCTTTACTTTTTAGAAATTGGCGCGGTCAGCCGTGGCAGTAAGGTAGTCTACGATCGTGCTCACTCCAGCATGTCTACCGTAGAAAAGGGCATGATTAACTGGGAGAAAATATTTGAAGACGCTCAGTGGTTTCACTGGACGGGGATCACGCCCGCTCTGTCCCAAGGCGCTGCGGATGCCTGCTTAGAGGCGATCCAGGTAGCCAATAGCATGGGCATCACCGTTTCTACAGATCTGAACTATCGTAAAAAGTTGTGGAAGTACGGAAAGGCACCCGGTGACGTAATGCCCGAATTGGTGGCCGGTTGTGATGTCATCCTCGGCAATGAGGAAGATGCAGAAAAGCATTTTGGGCTGCACCCCAAAGGAGTAGACGTCACACAAGGTCATTCTGTGGATGCAACCTCTTATTTATCGGTCTTAAAACAATTGATGGAGATGTTTCCGCGCGCTAAGAAAGTCATTACTACACTGAGAGGTTCAATCAGCGCTTCTCACAATAGTTGGTCCGGGGTTTTGTACGACGGAGAAAAGCTATACGAAGCACCGCAATATCAGATAACCCATATTGTGGACCGGGTTGGTGGTGGAGACAGTTTTATGGGAGGACTGATCTATGGTTTGCTTACCCATCCGGATGACGATCAGAAAGCACTGAATTTTGCTGTAGCGGCCTCTTGTCTCAAACATACGATCTATGGCGATGCCAACCTGGTCACTGTTCAGGAGGTAGAAAAACTGATGAGTGGCGATGCTAGCGGCCGAGTTAGTCGATGAGGTAGGTATAAGTTTTTGCTAAAATTCTGCATTCATGAAAAATACATTACTAGTTCTTTTTCTCTCTGTGTTGGTCAGCGGTTGTCAAATCGAGGGAGTTCCATCTACACATGTGGTTGCCAACAGTGCTGAACTAAAGACTGCAATAGCCAATGCTCAACCCGGATATGAAATTGTTATGGCCAATGGGGTTTGGGAGGACGTCCGCATTCATCTGACCGGCAAAGGGACAAAAGAGCAACCTATTACCTTACGCGCTGAAACCCCAGGTGAAGTATTGATTCAGGGCCAATCCGATCTAAAATTGGGAGGAGAATATCTAGTCGTAAGTGGCTTGCATTTTACCAATGGTTTTTCTCCCTCCAGAACAGTTATCGATTTTGCGATCAGCCAGGACACCATCGCTAATCACTGCCGGGTTACCAATTGTGTCATAGAGGGCTTTAATAAACTGCAAAGAAACAGAAGTGATCTTTGGGTGCAATTCAAGGGGCGGCACAATCAATTGGATCATTGTTACCTCGCCGGTAAGTCGAATCGCGGACCTACCATCCGGGTGGACCTGGAAGGAAATGAGCATATCAAAAACTACCATAAGATCATCAACAATCATTTTGGGCCGAGGCCGCCAAAGGGTGGCCCCAGCGCCGAGACGATTCAGCTGGGAACCAGTTCCACTTCTATGGCTCCCAGCCATACCTTGGTGGCCGACAACTTGTTTGACCGTTGCAACGGTGAGGTAGAGGTCATTTCCAGCAAGTCCAACTTTAACGAATTCCGCAACAATGTCTTTTACAAGAGTGAAGGTTCGCTGGTCACCAGGCATGGCAATTATTGCCTGGTAGACGGCAATTATTTCATCGGTGATGAAGCGTCCGAAAACATGGGTGGGGTCAGACTCATTGGCACCGGCCACTGGGTGACCAACAACTACTTCTACAACCTAAGGGGCAAAGTTTTTCGGAGTCCGCTGGCCGTAATGAATGGAATTCCAAGATCGCCGTTGAACCGGTATATCCAGGTCACCGATGTGGTAGTGGCCCATAACACTTGGGTGAATTGTACTGCCCCCTGGCAATTTGGAGTCGGGTCCAATGTAGCTGAAAAAGATGTTCTACCGGCTTCTGAGATACGATCGGCCCGGCCCATTCGCACCCTGGTGGCCAATAATATGATCTACAACAAAACCGGAGATGACAGCCCCATTGTGGCCCATGATAAACTCGACGGCATTACCTTCAAAAGCAACGTCATCAATAACCAGGGTGTAAATTTTGAAACAGTGCAGGGGTTGGAAACGAAGACTTTTGACCTTATGGAAATTGAGGAGGATATTTGGGTGCCTACCGATGATTTTCCCAACCCGGAGGTATACGCCGGATTCGAGTTTGAGCAAATTTCCAAAGATCTCTTCGGAACTTCAAGAGCTAATAAGAACTCAATCGGTGCGATCAATGGGAATCCCGGTAGTAATCCGGAAATCCTGGACCATTCAAAATACGGACCCGATTGGTATTCCCCTGACCCTACCAACAGTGAAGGTAAGAATCATTCGGTTGATGCTTCGGCCAATCTGGCGACTATTATAGATGCAGCGGCGAATGGCGATGTCATTGAGTTGGCAGCCGGCAATTATGAAATCTCCTCCTCATTGAGGATTGATAAAACCCTGAGGATCCGATCGGCGAGCCCTGACGATAAAGCAACGCTCATGTTCGAAGGAGCGGCAGGAAGTCCGGCATTTGAAATGAACCCCCAAGGGGATTTAACCCTTGAGAACTTGTACCTCAAGGGTAATAAGGAACAATACGCCTTTGCCAGCTTGAAAAACGATATGTCCAGTCTCTACAATCTGGCGATAGAAAATTGCGAAATCAGCGATTTCGATTTCATCCTCAAAGCTTATAAATACTCATTTGCCGAGTTCATTACCTTGCGCGCTTCAACCTTCCGAAATTGCCGAAATGGCTTCGAATTATCAGAAGAAACAGAAGACAAGGGGGAGTATAATGCCGAGAACATCCTCGTCGATGACTCCCGTTTTGAAGGCATTGAACAAAACGTGATCGACTACTACCGGGGAGGTTATGATGAGTCGACCGTGGGAGGTAACCTTCAGATCACCAACAGCACCTTCACCAACTGCGGGGCCAAGGAAGCAAATGGAATACTGATCAATACCTATGGCATCATCAATGTGGCTATTGCCAATAATACCTTCAAAAATAATCCCATTGAAATGGTGGCTCTTTTGTGGGGAGCCAAGAACAACTCACATACGGGAAATGAAATAATCAACTCCGGTAAAATAGTCACGGAAGAGAACCTTAGGCTGAAATTGATGTACTGAGTCAAAATGAGCAGAACGTATCAACAATATGTTGACAAAAATCAAGTAGCAATTAATAAGAACATTCCAACCATTTTACAAAGACTTTTAGATTCCTGATTATGTATGTTTTAAATCGCCTGTTCCTTCCTTTTGCACTGGTTATCAGTGTTGTTAGTTGCGATACTAAATCAAATAAAGATACTCCCGGCTCACCGGAAGGTAACACCAGGTATCCAAGTGATGTAATGCTTTCCATTGACCAGTGGCGCATTTTACTGGGCAATGGAGAGGGTATGGACAGTTTGAAATACTTTGAACATGAGGACTACTTTTTTACGGTAGATGATGGGGCCGAATGGGTCGTCTACAAAGCACCTAACGGCGGCATTACCTCTCCTAATTCGCACAATACGAGGACCGAATTAGGCCAAAAGGCTAGATGGACACCCAAAACCGGAGGTAAACTGACCGGCACTCTGAAGGTGAAGCACGTCTCAATTTCCGGCGATGCCAGGGTGGCTGCATCCTATTCCGTTGTTGTCGGGCAAATACACAGCGCGGATGGACACGAAAATGAGCCGTTGAAAATCTTTTACAAAAAATTTCCCGGGCATACAAAGGGTTCTGTATACTGGAATTATGAAATCAATACGGAAGGGGATAATTCGGGAAGGTGGGATTTTTCAACCGCGGTTTGGGGTTATGATATGTCGGTTATCGGAACTGCCCCGAGTACTTACCCTGTCGAACCCGAAGACGGCATTGAATTAGGCGAAGAGTTTAGTTATGAAGTCAACGTCTATGAAGGCGTTATGTACCTCACATTCAAAAGTCGAGGACATGAAACTAAAACCTTCACCAAGAGCCTCCTGACCTCTGAGTATACAAGCGCTTCGGATATTCCTCAGCAAATTTTGACTTTGTACCGCGTTATAGGCCGTGATGGAACGGAACGTCCAAACGCCTATGAGGGAGAATTGCAATTCTTCAAACAAGGAGCTTACAATCAAACCAATGGCAGGGGACCTTCGACCAATATGGTTTGGAGCAGTGGAGCGGAAACCTTCGATGGAGATGTAGCCAAGCAATATGCCAATGGTAGTTATGTCGAGGTTTGGTTTCGGAAGTCATCAATTGGACCGGGGACGCCCCCTTTACAGTAGTAGCATATGGGCAAGTCTGCTCAGAGTAGGCCGAAGCGAAATCGATCATGAATTCTGGTTTGAACTTTGAAACCCAGCGATAAAAAATGAATAAAGAAAATATCAAATCCCCGTCCATGTTCCTTATGATCAGTATACTTCTAATGCTGAGTTGGTGTTCCAATAATTCTGAAGCCCCCAATGAGGAAGCTGCTCAAAAAAAGAGGTACTCCAGTGATGTTATCCCATTTTTCGATCATTGGAATTTGATTTTAGGAGATGGTTCAAATGCTGGTCAAGCCATTGATTTTGAACACCAAGATTTCTTCTATGCCGCCAATGATAAAAAGGGGGATTGGGTAGTTTTTAAAGCACCCAATTCAGGGGATACTCATGGTACTTCCAACAATACAAGAACGGAATTAGCCCAATTGAAAAAATGGTCTCCTACCACCGATGCTGCATTGACCGCTACGCTCAAGGTCATGAATGTTTCGACTTCGGGCGATGCTCGAGTGGCGGCTTCCTACTCGGTGGTTATCGGCCAAATTCATAGTGCGGACGGACACGAGAACGAACCCCTTAAGATCTTTTACAAGAAATTTCCCGGACATACCAAAGGATCAGTTTTTTGGCATTATGAAATCAATACGGCAGGCGATGATAATTCAGGCAGATGGGATTATTCAACCGCTGTTTGGGGACACGATTTTTCTGTAGTTGGTACGGCAGAAAACACCTACCCGGAAGAACCTGAAGATGGTATTGCCTTGGGAGAAGAATTGAGTTATGAAATTGAGGTTAAAGATGGTATGATGTACCTCACCTTTACCAGTGAAGGTCATGAAACCAAAACATTTACAAAAAACTTAATCGTATCGGAGTATTCAACAGCTGCCCATATACCAAAGCAAACACAGGATCTATTTGTACCTATTGGTCAAGACGGAGTGGAGCGAGAAAATGCATATGCTGATGAGGGACTTTTTTTTAAGCTGGGTTCTTACAATCAAACGAATGGAAAATCTCCGGAAGTAAACAAGAACTGGTGTTCTGGCGCGGAAACGCACGGAGGCGACATTCAAAAGCAATACGAAACCGGAAACTATGCTGAAGTTTGGTTTAAATCAGCAAGTATCTTTGTGAGTGAGGCGGCAGTGTCCAATGAAGGCTATTTCCTGAAAAATGATTGAAGTAGCCAATTGCCTTAGCCTCCGGTTCTGGGTGCTTTGTTTTTAAGTGAACGGTCTTTACAGCAGGTAAGGTTGAAGAGAAAAGGTGGCTAACTTATTCTCTATGTATTAAATCTTGCAACTCCCTCTTGATTTTTCAAAAAATTATTGGTGATCTTAGTGCATGCTAAGTAGTCAATCTTCTTCTGGTTTAGCCATGGTCTTTCATCGCAGCGGATTGCCTTTTGAAGCTCGCGAGTTCAAATTGCCAACATTGGCAACGGGCGAATTGTTGGTCAAGGTGGATTACGCCACCATTTGTGGTAGCGATTTGAAAACGTTCAAAGGAGATCGACAAGAGCCGACACCATGTATATTGGGCCATGAAATGGTAGGACGAATCGTGGGCATGGAAGGCGTACATACCGATTATTTCGATACTCCTCTTTCGATTGGCGACCGAATCTCCTGGTCCATTTATGCTTTTGACCCAAAAGACGAATATGCACAAAAAGGCTGGCCCCAGAAAAGCCGTTCGCTGATCAAGTATGGCCATCGGGCACTCCACGCCAGTCATTCCTTATCCGGTGGGTATGCAGAATATTGCCACCTGATGCCGGGTACAACCCTCGTCAAGATTCCCGATTTCCTCAATGACCAGGTGGTCAGTCCTCTCAATTGTGCCGTGGCGACCGTGGCGGGAGGATTTCGACTGCTCGGCGACTGTCGGGGAAAATCAGTCCTGATCTACGGTTGCGGCATGCTTGGGATAATGGCTTGTGCCATGGCCAGAAAACGAGGTGCCAAGTGGATTGGAGTCGTCGACCTGAAACGCGAGAAGTTGTCGATGGCCAAGCGGTTTGGTGCGGATGCCGTCTTCCAGCCAACGGACGTCAAACCGGACCAGTTAGACTTATTCATCGATTTGACGGGCGTGCCAAATTGTATGGAGGAAGGTTTGCAAAAACTGGACATCGGCGGTACGGCTTTATTGCTCGGAGCAACTTACCCTTCCCGAAACCTTTCGGTCAATGCCGAGGTTATACTCCGAAAGATTTTGACCATTAAAGGACTCCATAATTATGCACCGGAAGATCTAGGTGCTGCTTACGAATTTTTGAAGGATTCGTACCAGGACTTTCCGTATGATCTGCTGATTCAAAAAGAATTTCCTTTGCGACAGTTGGATGAAGCTTTTGCCTTTGCACTGCAAAATCCTGTCTTTAGGGTTGGTATTGCTATGGGTCGTTCAGAAATTTAATATGCTGTTTACAAAACAAATCCTACTTTGGGATTTTCAGCATTCACTGCTATCCAATGGAAAACAACCGGTCAATTAGTCAAACACGTCTTACCATTTACGGTTCTATTGCTGCTTTTTCCGTTTATTTCTGTGCGTATGCCTTTCGCAAGCCTTTTGCAGCTGCTAGTTTTGCCGAATTGACTTACTGGGGCATTGATTACAAAATTGTATTGGTCATTGCGCAGTTGATCGGTTATACCATTTCGAAATTTATCGGTATCAGTGTCGTACCATCGATTACGAGAAAACAAAGGCCCTGGTTGTTGATTGGTTTCATCGCTTTTGCCGAATTGGCTTTGCTGGGTTTTGGTTTTACGCACCATTTCATCTTTTTGTTCCTGAACGGCTTACCGCTGGGTATGATCTGGGGATTCGTTTTTGCGTATGTTGAAGGTCGCAGGGTGACGGAGATATTGGCCATTGGTCAGGCATCGAGTTTCATCGTTTCTTCCGGGGTAGTGAAATCAGTAGGGAAATATCTAATGACGGATTATGGCGTTTCAGAATTTTGGATGCCATTCTTTACCGGACTACTCTTCTTCCTGCCCCTGCTTCTGTTTACAATGGTTCTGCACAAATTGCCGGTTCCGGATCAGGAGGATGTGAAGCAAAGGACAAAACGTATCCCGATGAATCGGCGTGAACGCTGGTCCTTTTTGCGAAGGTTTGCCCCCGGAATCATTCTCTTGTTACTCGCCAATATTTTATTTACTACCTACCGTGATATTCGAGACAATTTTGCCATTGAAATTCTAACGGAGATCGGTTACGGAGACAAGGCTGCCAACCTGGCGAAATCGGAAATATGGATTGCTGTGATAGTGCTGATTAGCTATGGCCTGATCGTTTTAATCCGAAGCAATCGACGGGCCATTATGAGTATCCACGGCCTGATGATTTTTGGGTGTCTACTGGTTTTGGGAGGCATCGTTCTTTACGAAGCAAATATGATTGATCCCTATTTGTGGTTTACGTTGACGGGCTTGGGGCTTTACCTTTCTTATATTCCCTACCACGGTATCTTATTTGACCGATTGATCGCCCTCTTTCGGCATCCCAGCAATGCCGGATACTTGATTTATGTATCGGACGCTCTTGGTTACCTCGGTAGTGTGGTGGTTATGCTATACAAGAATTTTGGGCCGGCATTTACCGATTGGATGAGCTTTTTTGTTCCGTTGAGCTATTGGATTGCGGTGGTTGGTTTGTTATCCCTTGTTGCAGCTACCGTTTACTTTTACCGTAAAGAAGTGCCGGCACCGAATTGAAGTAAAATAACCGTTCGGAAGTCGGATTCTACAACTCGTCAACTATTTTTTTCAAAGAGCTGCTGATTATTGGACATTGAGGCCATAATCAATGTTATGAAACAGCTCATTTTATGTTTACAGTTCAGTTGGGGTCTTATCATTGCCGCACACGCTCAAACTGTTATCACCGGCAAAGTCATCGATCAGAAGGGCATGCCCATCATTGGCGCCAGTCTCTCGCTGGAGGGGACTTACGATGGAACGGTTTCGGAATTAGACGGCAGTTTTCGGTTTGAGACCCGTGAGACTGGTGTTGTTCAGCTGCTCATTTCTTACCTGGGTTTTGAAAATAAATCTATAAAAGAAGCAGTAACCGAGTTGGCGGACTTAGAAATTGTGCTGCGGGCTTCTGCCATGACGCTGGATGCGGTGGAAGTCTCGGCGAGCACCTTCAAGGCGGGTGACAACTCCAAACTGGCGGTGCTTAAACCACTGGATATTGTGACTACTGCCGGAGCAATGGGCGACGTGATCGGAGCCCTGCAAACCTTGCCGGGCACCCAATCCAATCCCGAAGACGGTCGGCTGTTCATACGGGGTGGAGATGCAAGGGAGACGAATATTTATGTGGATGGTTTAAAGGTGTTTTCGCCTTTTATCCGGACCCTGACCGGGGTGCCGACCAGGGGACGTTTTTCGCCCTTTCTATTTAAGGGGGTCAGTTTTTCGACTGGCGGTTACTCGGCTGCTTACGGCCAGGCCCTATCGGGTGTCCTTGATATGAACACCATTGATGAACCCACGGGGAATGAGACCAACATCTCCATCATGACGGTTGGTTTAGGCCTGGGGCATACGCAAAAGTGGGAGCGCCAATCGATCAGTATCAATACTTCCTACATCGATTTGACACCCTATGCTTGGGTGGCTCCTTCCAGGACCGACTGGTTGGATCCCTACGCTGGTTTTTCGGGCGAGGCAGTCTATCGCTACAAGACGCGCAATGGACGGATCAAAAGTTATTGGTCTGGTGAATCAAGTGGTTTTCGGTTACTAAGAGAAAACATCAATACTACTCAAGAAGAAGACATTCAGATTCGGAATCGCAATATCTACAGCAACACTTCTTATACGGAGATTTTGAACGACCAAACTTCGTTGTTTGCCGGGATCAGCTTCGGATATAACAGTGATGATTTGCGGGTATTGGAATCGGTGGACAATAAGACCCAATTGCACGGTCTGCACGCCAGATTGGCCTTGAAAACGGTTCTCAAGGATCGATTGGTTGTTAATTACGGCATTGAATATCTGAAGGAAGACGATAAAATGGCGGGGTCCGTAGACGAATTCGATTTTTCAGAACAGCTTCACCGCAACATGGCAGGAGCATTTGTGGAGACCGATTACTTCTTCTCCAAAAATCTGGCAGTGAAATTGGGCGGACGTGCAGAATACCATGCCCTTTCCAAGGAAATGCAATGGGACCCCCGGCTAACCATAGCGGCTAAATTGTCTGATAATAGCCAGGTCAGTGCAGCCTACGGGCGGTTTACGCAAGCCTTAAATGCCGATTTTTTATACCGCAATCCAGATCTGGCCCAGGAAAAATCGAGCCATTATTTAATCAACTACAACTACAAGTCGGACCAGCAAATTCTGCGGATCGAATCTTACTATAAGCGGTATGACGACCTATTGAAATTTTCGGAGCTGCCAAACAGGGACACCGACTTTAACAGCACCGGTAGTGGATATGCCTACGGGGTAGACCTATTCTGGCGAGCCAATCAATTGGTTAAAAACCTGGATTTCTGGGTTTCTTACAGTTGGCTGGAACATCAAAGGGATTACCGAGATTTTCCGGAAGCGGCCACACCGAGGTTTTCGACGGCTCACAACTTATCGGTGGTGACGAAAACCTGGTTACCCAAATGGAGGTCCCAGTTGGGGATTACCGCCAATCTCATGAGTGGTCGCCCTTACGAAAACCCCAATACTTCAGGTTTCTTAAATGAGCGATCTACACTATACCGCAGCCTTAATCTCAGTTGGGCGTACCTCATTTCACCACAAAAAATATTGTTCTTCTCGGTTTCCAACGCACCGGGTTTCAGAAATGATTTTGGTTATGAATATGCCGAACTCCGAAATGTGGATGGCATTTTCCCCGGACGACTCATTCGCCCGGATGAGGATCGGATCTTCTTTGCGGGACTGTTCATCACTTTCAGCCGGGACCGGACTAAGAATCAATTAAATAATTTATAATACGCAACAACCATGAAAAATTTGTTTGCTTTATTCACCTTCTTCTTTTTGGTTACTTTATGGATGAATGGCCAATCCAAATATGCTTCAGGTATGCAGCAGGCACTGGGTATGTTACAAGAGGGGAAGCCGACCGAAGCCATCGCTCTCTTCGAAAGAATTGGTCAGGTAGAAAAGGAAAACTGGATTCCATTGTACCATGCAGCCAATGTCTTAATTACGTCGTCGTTTGAAATGAAGGATGCAACCGCGCAAAACAATGTACTGGAAAAGGCCAAGGGAATTATTGCCGAAGCACATGGGCGGTCGGAAAACAATGCGGAGCTGCTGACGCTTGAGGGCATGCTCTACACAGGTTATTTGAATATGGACCCTGCTACCTACGGTATGACACTTTCGCCCAAAGTTATGGAATTGCACAGCCGTGCCTTGGCCATCGATCCTGAAAACCCACGGGTCTTACTGAACAGCATTGAGTTTCAGATGGGAACCGCTCAATTTTTTGGTCAGGACACCGCCCCGTTTTGCGAAAAGATCCGGGAAATAATCCCTAAATTCGATCAGCAACCCGAGCGTGAGCCCTTTGCCCCGACTCACGGTAAGGATCGTGCCCTGTACCACATAAAATCATGCGATGAATAACTTCTTTGCAGACCTGAAATTGGCAAGCTATGTCATTGTCATTATTTTCATTGTTACGCTATTGATCCACCTATTTCTCAATAGTGAATTGAACGCTGCAATAATTGCGGAGATCGCACTGTATAATGTCTATTATGGCTTACCACTCTGTTTTTTGAATGGATGGTTTTTCGAATACCTAAACAAGATTTTTCCCTGGGAGAAACGGCCAAGTCTGAGGGCGTTGGCGGGAGTGTTCGGCTCGATCGTGTTAACCATGATGGTATTGATCATTTTGAATTTTATCTTGTGGACGGTAGCCTGGGGAAAGCCAATCAGCTCCCTCTGGTTGATCGAAAACCGCAGTTTTTATATCAATTCGCTGGTGATAACGGGCATCGTCAGTATTTCCGTCCACGCCATTACTTTTTTCGGAGAGGTACAAAAAGAAAAACTGGTCAGCGCTAAGCTTCGTCAGGAAAAACTGGCCACGGAGCTTAGTGCTCTCCGCACCCATGTCGACCCTCATTTCTTGTTTAACAGTTTCAATGTTTTGTCTGGACTGATTGACGAGGACAGAGACAAAGCGCAGGAGTTTTTGGGAGGATTAACCAAGATCTACCGATATATCCTGGAACAAAGGAATGATGATACTTGTGCCGTCGCTGACGAATTGCAATTTGCCCAACAATATCTCAATTTGCAAAGGATGCGATTTGAGAACAGCATCCGGCTGGAAACCGATATCAAAGAAGCGGCAATGGAAAAGAAAGTTCCATCTTTGAGCTTGCAATTACTTATGGAGAATGCTATTAAGCACAATGGTTTCGACGAAGAAAATCCGCTCGCCATCCGGATCATTGCCGATGAGGATACCTTAATGGTTACCAATAACCTGAAAACGCGGAAGAATCTTACCAAAGGCAATGGGATTGGTTTGCAGAATATCAAAGACCGTTATGCGCTTCTGACCGACCGGCAACCCGCCATTGAAACCAATGAATCTTCGTTCACCGTAAAATTGCCACTGATTTGATAAAAGCTGTTATTGTTGAAGACGAGGGAGTCGCCTCTAGGAAGTTGAAAGCGATGCTCGAAGCAGAGAGTTTGGAAGTTGTTGCGCAATTGAAATCCAATAAGGATTTGAAAGCTTTCTTACAGAAAGGCACTCAACCCGACCTGTACTTTCTGGACATCCACCTGAACGATGGCATCGTTTTCGAGGCACTCGGAGCTATTGAGATCTCGGCTCCGATCATTTTTACCACCGCTTACGACGAATTCGCCATAAGGGCTTTCAAACAAAACAGTGTCGATTATCTGCTCAAACCCATCCAAAAAGAAGAATTGCAAAGGGCAATTGCAAAATTTCGAAGCATCTATCAGCAAAATACGTCGCCAATAGACTTGAAGGTGATCAATCAATTGCTCAACCCTACATCAGATAACTATCGGAGTCGCATTAAAGTGAAGATCGGAGACCGGCTGCGCAGTATTAAAATGAACGAGGTAGCCCTCTTTTACAGCGAAAGTAAAATCACTTTTATCCGAGTAGAAGATGGCAGGTCCTATCCCATTGATCAATCATTGGAACAGATTTCTGAAGAACTGGACCCCCAGCAATTTCATCGCGTAAACCGGAGCCAAATCGTCAATATCGACTTTGTAAGCGACGTCATTACCTATTCCAATAGCAGATTGAAAATACTATTGGCAGGTGCTGCGAAGGTCGAAATTGTAGTATCTCGCGAGCGGGTAAAAGAGTTCAAGAGATGGCTGGGGTGATATTCGTTTAATCCTTTCTCAATACCTCCACCGGATTACTTCGGGCTGCTCGCAGCGATTGACTACTAACGGCTATTAAGGCTATGCTCAGAACCAGCACACAGGGGAGGAGGAAAATCGAAGCGGTGAGTTCAAAGGCAAACGCGAAGTTTTCCAACCATTGATGACACAGGTAATAGGAGAGTGGTATGCCGATCACGAAGGCAACCAACAACAAGCGGGTATAATCCTGTGTGAATAGCAATACCAGGCTACTCATGGACGCTCCCAGCACTTTTCGAATTCCAATTTCTTTTGCTCTAACGGTCACGGTATAAGAGGCCAGACCGAATAAGCCCAGACACGCGATAAAAATGGTTAAGATGGAGAACAGACCACTGATTTTGGCCAATTGGCCATCGGCAGCATATTGTTCATTGTAGTGGTCATCTAGAAAGAAGAAATTGAAGGGATTGTTCGAATACACTCGCTCCCAACAGGAGCGAACATCCCGAATGACCTGATCGGTAGTCGCTCGATTGTCACTGCTAAATTTCAGGGAATAATAGATGTGACTACCTTTGTTGTTGCGGAGCATCATGGGCTCGATGGCATTGCGCAAAGATTTGTGGTGATAGTCTTTGACAACGCCGACAATGGCCGTTTCCTTATCCCAATATTGAACTCTCTTACCGATCGCTTCCCCGGGCTCGTTTAGTCCCAGCAAGTGAAGTGCGGTCTCATTGATGATCAATCCGTCTTTGTCCGTCTTCATTTCCGGCGAAAAGTTTCGGCCGGCCACCATTTCCATGCCGTAAGCTTCGGTGAAGTTTTCTTCGACCCGCATGGTCATGAAGTTGGCTCCTTTCTCTTCTGGCGTTCCTACTAGATAGAAAGGGCCATGTAAATCCAGATCCAGCGAACTTTTGCCGGGTATGGCCGAAGAAGAGGTAATGCTCTCAATGATGGGATATTTTCTCAGCTCATTCTTAAAGCTGTTATAGCGTTGTTGAAAGACGGAATCATTGTCAATGACGCTCGGGGCATGCAAGACCAGTGTCTGATCCATCGTAAACCCAAGATCCTGGTTTTGCATAAAGCGCAATTGCTTGTAAACACTGATTGTGCCGGCGATCAGAATCACCGAAACACAGTACTGGAAGACGACCAATCCCTTGCGCAACCAAACGCCTCTTTTCTGCCGACTCGTACTGCCCTTTAAGGTCTGAGATGGAGCAAAAGTGGAAAGGATAAAGGCTGGGTATAAACCGGATAAAAAGGTGCCGCCAAATAGGATAATTGGAAAAATCCAAACGCCCAAAGGCAAACTGGCGACCGATAACGTCAAGGTCTTACCCAGGTAATTGTTGATGAAAGGACCCACCAAAAAGATCAAAAGAAGTGCGGTCAAGATGGCCAATAGGTTGAGTACGAAAGCTTCCGCTAAAAACTGGGTGATCAAGGTCTGTCTGGTAGCACCTACCACTTTTCTTACCCCCACTTCTTTCGAGCGGTCTTCGGCACGAGCAGTGGCCAGATTAATGTAATTGATCCAGGCAATAAAGAGGATCGCCAATCCAATGATGCCAAGAAAGGCAACGGTTTTTCCATCTCCATTGGCCTCGCTCTCATAGCTCAATTTCGAGTGCAGGTGAATATCCGTCAAAGGTTGGACGACGAATTTATCGTAAGTACCTTCCGTATCGAATTCGATGTGTCGTGCAATGAAATCGGGTATCTTTGCTTCGAATGCTGCCTGAGAAACCCCCTCCTTGAGTTGTACATAGGTATAAAAATCGTTCCAGCCCCAATTGTTGCTGGGATCCGGACGGTTTTCCGTGAAGCTGGCAAATGGCAACAGCGCATTAAATTTTATGTGAGAATTTTTTGGAACATCATCCAGGATGCCGGTAATCATCAGAAGGCGCTCATTGTTGAACCGGATGCCTTTTCCGACTAGACTTTCCAGCCAGGTGTTCATCGGCCCGAAATATCTCTCCGCGACCGACTTCGTTAATACAATTGAACCGGGTTTGGTCAGGCAACTACTTTTATTACCGTCCAATAATTTGAAGTCAAAGACATTGAAAAGAGTAGAGTCTGCAAAAAAGATCCGCTCTTCTTCAAATTTTTTGTCATCGACGGCAAGTACCACCCGTCCGTATTCCGGCGAAAAACGAACGAATTCCTCGACCTCCGGTAGTTCCTCCTTAAGGGTGGGCCCCGTTGGAGCATAGTTCATCGCATCCGTGACCTCTAATTTGTTTTGACTGAAAAACTGGATGGGAAGCCGATAGATGCGCTCGGCATTGGCGTGGAAGCGGTCGTAACTTTTCTCAAACGAGACGTATTGCCAGATGAAGAGTGCAGCCACAATCCCGATGGTGAGGCCAAAGACATTAATAATGGTGTATTCCTTGTCTTTTACAATACTGCGGAAGGCAATTTTTAGGTAGTTCTTTAACATAGATAGAGGTTTGAAACCTATTGTAAGATGAGAAGAATGTCTTCAAACCCCTATCCGGTGTTCGAGGTTAAGTAAGTCGTCAAAGGTTATTGACCAACCAATCTCCTACTTCGCTTGTCTTGTATGATTTGCCTTCTGTAGCGAGGTCCTCAGTTACGATGCCTGCTGCCAAAGATTTGTCGACTACATCTCTGATGGCTTTTGCTTCCGCATCGAGCCCAAATGCAGTTTCAAACATCATGGCTGCAGATAGCACGGTTGCCAACGGATTGGCGATATCCTTACCTGCGGCCTGAGGATAAGATCCGTGAATGGGTTCGAAAAGAGAAGTATTGGTGCCCAAGGATGCTGATGGCATCAGTCCCATAGATCCGGAGATAACGGAGGCCTCGTCGGTCAGAATATCCCCAAAGAGGTTTTCGGTGATCAGAACGTCGTAGGAATTTGGCCATTGAACCAATCGCATGGCTACTGCATCTACGAATTCGTAACTGACTTCTACCTCCGGATATTCTTTTTCGAGCGCCTGGACTGTTTCTCTCCACAATCGCGAAGATTCAAGTACATTGGCCTTATCGACACAACACAATCTTTTGCTACGCGACATAGCCATTTCGAAACCTTTTCTGGCCAGTCTAGTAACTTCGGCGCGGGTGTAGGTACAGGTATCATAAGCGGTGTTACCATCGTCTTCCCGACCTCTTTTGCCGAAGTAAATCCCGCTGGTTAGTTCTCTAAGAATGACCAGGTCAGTCCCTTCAATTCGCTCTCGTTTAAGCGGAGATTTATCAATTAGAGAGGGGAAAGTAAAGGTCGGGCGTACATTAGCAAACAGGCCCAATGCCTTTCTCATCTTCAATAGGCCCTGTTCCGGGCGTACCTTTGCGGAGGGGTCATTATCGAATCTGGGGTGACCAATGGCACCAAAAAGTACTGCATCGGCATTGACACAAATCTCGTGCGTCTCATCCGGATAAGGTTCGCCGACCGCATCTATTGCTGCCGCACCTGTGAGTGCCCTTGTCCAATTGATACTGTGATTAAACTTTGCAGCAACGGCATCACAGACCTTAACGGCCTGGTCGATTACTTCAGGGCCAATGCCATCACCCGGCAATAGTGCGATGTTTAAATTCATAAGTTATTTTCTATAATATTTAACATTTTTTGAGTCGCTTTAATCGCCGATACTGTCTGGTCGGAGTCCAACCCCCGGGTGACAAATTCTTTCCCATCGTTTTTCCAGGTGATCACTGTTTCACAAAGAGCGTCTGAATGACTGCCGGGTGGGATGCGCACCGCGTAGTCGATCAGTGTCGGCAAAGTCTTTCCCTTCCTGGCATACACTTTTTTGAGTGCATTCATGAAAGCATCGTACTGGCCATCCCCCTGCGCGTGTTCTTCGATGGTCTCATTGTCTAAGGTGATGGAAATAGTAGAAGACGGCTTCAGCCCTTTGGCGTGATTGAGAACGTAGGAATTGATCTTTACCTTTTCCTCATACTTCTTGCTTTTCAGGACATCGGAGATGATATATGGAAGGTCGTCTTGAGTGACAATTTCCTTTTTGTCGCCCAATTTAATGATGCGCTTAGTTACTTTTTTAATGTCTTCCGGACTTAAGGCCAAACCCAGTTCTTCCAGATTTTTCTCAATATTGGCTTTGCCGGACGTCTTGCCTAAGGCATACTTGCGTTTACGTCCGAAACGCTCTGGCAACAGATTGTTGAAATAGAGGTTGTTTTTGTTGTCACCATCCGCATGGATGCCTGCCGTTTGGGTGAAAACATTGCCCCCTACGATCGGTTTGTTGGCGGGTATTAAAAAACCGGAAAAAGTCTCTACCAATTTGCTCACTTTGTAGAGCGCTGACTCATCGACATTGATCGATACTTCGGGCAAAAAGTCAGCCAAGACAGCAACCACGCTGGCAAGTGGGGCATTGCCGGCCCTCTCTCCCATACCGTTCATGGTCACATGTATGCCGTCTACTTCAGCTTTAACGCTTTCCATTACGTTGGCAATGGAAAGGTCATAGTCATTATGGGCATGGAAGTCAAAATGTAGTTGCGGATACCGCTTTTTTAGATCCGAAATGTACCCGAAGGTTTCGGAGGGAGTAAGGATACCCAGCGTATCCGGCAATAAGACCCTTCGGATGGCTTGTCCGTCTAGAAACGAGATAAAGTCGTAGACATATTCTGGAGAGTTTCTCATGCCATTGCTCCAATCTTCGAGGTAGACATTGGTCTCAATGTCCATTTGATGAGCGGCACTGACTACCCCCTTGATATCGTCGAAATGCTCCTGCGGTGTCTTTTTTAATTGATGTGTCAAATGATTGAGGGAGCCCTTGGTCAGTAAGTTTTGTACTTTGGCGCCACTTTCGACCATCCACCGGAGGGACCTCCCACCATCTACAAAGGTCAGTACTTCGACCTGGCCCATATAGTCATTGGCCCTGGCCCATTCGATGATCTTTTGTACTGCTTCGAGTTCTCCTTGCGATACCCTTGCAGAAGCCACTTCAATGCGATCCACTTTGAGTTCTTCGATCAGCAATCGGGCAATGGTGAGTTTTTCCGTCGCCGAGAAAGAGATGCCGGAAGTCTGTTCTCCATCCCGGAGCGTAGTATCCATTATCTCGATTGGTCGTTTATTCATTTTGGATTTCTAAAAGGGACGTTGGGAAGCAAATTCCTGAATTTCTCCTTGCATCTTTGTGAGGTAGTCAATATCGTCGTATCCGTTTTGAAGATTCTCTTTCTTGTAACCGTTGATTTCAAAGGATTCCGATGCTCCGGTGCTCTTGATGGTCACCATTTGAGCGGGTAGATCAACAACTAGTTCAGTTTTGGGATCCGATTCAATGGCCGCGAAAATTTCGTGAAGGAACTCGGGACTGACCCGTACCGGTAAGACCCCAATGTTCATGCAGTTGTTTTTGAAAATATCTGCGAAAAAACTTGAAATCACGCAGCGGAAACCGTAGTCGTAAATGGCCCAGGCGGCATGTTCGCGCGATGAACCGGAACCAAAATTTTTACCGCCAACCAGGATTTTTCCACGGTAAATGGGGTTGTTCAGTACAAAGTCGCTTTTGGGCGTATTGTCATTGTGGTACCGCCAATCACGAAATAAATTGTCGCCGAAACCTTTTCGTTCGGTGGCCTTTAAAAAACGAGCTGGAATGATCTGGTCCGTATCCACATTTTCGATCGGTAACGGAACAGCAGTACTGGTCAATATATTGAATTTGTCGTAAGCCATGATTGTTTTATTTTAAGCTAAAAAGGTTCTGGGGTCGGTAACGACTCCGGTGATGGCCGTGGCGGCAGCTACCAAGGGACTGGCTAACAGCGTGCGTGCCCCCGGTCCTTGCCGGCCTTCAAAATTGCGGTTAGAAGTACTGACGGCTAGCTTGCCGGCTGGAACTTTGTCGTCGTTCATGG
>JANQRV010000453.1 GCA_028284395.1 Saprospiraceae bacterium | reverse complement strand
GAAGTGTTTGGGCCAGAGATTCACCTATTTCCAGGGAGTATTTCCCCCGGAAAGCGGGAAGTAAAACCGGCAGGGTAAAATGGTCGGCCCGGCGCAGATAATCTCTCGCCAAAGTAGTGCGTTGCCGGTCAGTAAGTTCACTCTTGGAGAAAATGTGCGCCACTTGTTGGCGTAAGGCTGCATCTTCAGTACTGGTCAATACCTCGTATAGATACTCGAAACGTTCCCGGTTCAGAACAGCTTGGTTTTCCAGTGCGGCAGCGGCAGCTTTGGTGCGCAGGGCTGGCGGATTTTGTGGATCGTCGGCCTCGTGATCCAGCAAAGAACCGAGTGAATGAAGATGCCGCAGACGAATAAGGTCAACAATAGCGGCTTTGACCTCCGCCGACGGGCCGGATCCCAGTTCTCCAGCCAGGGCCTTCGTCCAGCTTTCCGGAAAGGCTTTCTCGTCGCAATTCGCCATCTGGTTCATCAAATAGATTTTGAGCGGTTCGCTGCCCGCTCGCAACCAATCCGTCACCAGATTTTGTAAAGATGGATCGCCACAAAAAGCGATCATGATATTGCCCAGGAGGGGCGCCTCTTCTTTCGATACGTTGCCACCGGACAACCGACTTTGCAAAAACCCACCAACGGGTTGGGACCACTCCGGATGGTGGGTGGCAATCCACAAAGCCGTTTTCTGTAATTCCGTCTCTGGTGCATGGAGAAAGGGTAATAACTGGGCGGCCTGCAGAGCTTGGCCCGGCATCTGGTCCAGCGCAATTAGGGTCGCCTCTTTGACGCGGAAAGAGGGGCTCTTAAGCCCGGCGGCGGTCTCTTTTGGTCGGTTCAAAGCGATCAGAGCGTAGGTGACCGCATGTTTCACGAAGCGATCTTCCGTATCTGCTGCTCTCAATAGATGGGGTATGGCCTGCGTCGCTCCGATTTGACCGAGAGCGGTAGCGGCTTGCCTTCTGACTTGCAAACTATTGTCCTCAAGCAAGGCAATGAGGCCGCCAACAGCTCCGGGGTCTTTTGCCATACCGGTGGTACGCGCTACTGCGATCCTAACCTTTTCGTCCGGATCTGCAAAACCCTGGTGGATTGCAGTAATGGCCTTCGTGCCGCCAATGCGGTACAATGCAAAGATCGTCCGGGTCCGAACCGAGGGTGAGGCTGACTCACTCAGCACCTGGGCAAGGATCGGTACTGCTTCCGGTCCAATAGTTACCAATCTTTCCAGGGCGCGGTCGCTGACGAATGGACGCGGGCCATTTAGTAATTCGGCCGTTGGCTCGGCCCCCAAAGTTTGCCAGGAAATAGCATTTCCAAAAGGGTCGTGCAGCGGTTCGGTGTCCTTCCGTTTTATCCGGTAAATACTCCCTTTTAATTGAGGTTTGGATACCTGGCTAAGCGGGCAGCCCAGGATAAACCAACCTCCCGTCTCCACGACCAAAAGGCTACCATCTCCCCCCTCGAGTACATCCGTGGGATGAAAGTCGGTCTGCTCCGTCGAGAGAAATACCTCGTCTTCAGTGCGAAACGAGCCGCCTTCCCGGAACAATCGATGGCGGATAACCCGGTGGGCATTGAACTGAGCTGTGAAGAAATTATCCGTAAAATCCGCTCCCAAAATCGAACTACGATAACGACCGATCCCGGAGGGAGCCACCCGGGAATATTGGCTGACCACCGGCATCAGTTCACCGGTTCGGGCCAAACGATCCCTACTGATGTTTTTGTTTTTCTTACCGTAAATGCCGCCTTCCGTCCAGTAGGTCAACGCATCTCTCAATCCTCGCTGCGGTTCCACGAAGAAAGTCTGGGTACCCAGCACCTCGCCAGTCTCGGTAAAAGCCAGTTCGACCGGATTGTTCATCCCACCGGCTGCGATCCATTCGAGTTGAGAACCATCGGGTCGAACACGCCAGATACGCGCCGTTTCTCCCTTCAGGCGCTTTCCTTCTTGGGTAGTCACATCAAAACCCTCGATGGCATTGGTCAGGTAAAGCCATCCGTCGGGGCCCATAAATGGACCGATCAGGCTGTTGGCATTGACATTGAGAAACCAGCCCGACAACAACACTTCCCGCTCTTCAGCAATACCATCACCATCGTGGTCGGTCAGTTTCAACAGGTCGGGAGCGGAAGAGGCATAGAGGCTCCCCTGATAGAATACTCCGCCCTGCGGAAAACTCAGGCTATCGGCGAAAATGCTGGCCCGATCATAAATACCGTCCTCATTTTCATCCAAAAGCAATTTGATGCGGAATCGAGGGGTATCGATGGCGGCCTGACTGGTCTGGTAAACATTGCCGGTCGACTCGAAAACAAAGAGGCGCCCGGTCTCGTCCAGGGTGGCAAACATAGGATAGTCCAACAAATCAGGACCTGCTGCAATCTCCACTTCGTAATCGGCTCCTACTTCGATGTGAGCCAATGGTCCCGATGCAGTGGTTTCATCGGTAGTATTACTTTTGCATCCGAACAAGAGGAAGGCCAGAACCGTAATTTGAAGGAATAATCTGGCCACGTAAGAGATTAATGGGATCATTGTAATGGATTTTCCTTCCTGAATATAACAAAGTGCAGAGTACTATTATAAGAATTGACTCCCTAATTGATCATCAAGAAGAGGACAGCAGATAAAGACGTTTCCCTCCTATTTTATCAATCCTGCAATCACTTCCTCCAACTTCCCGCTACTAGGCCTCGGACAATTGTCGTTAACGACCTTCCCGTTCTTGTCTACCAGGACGTATCTTGGAAAGCCGGTTAAACGATACGATTTTGCAAGTTTATCATTCCAGTTGCCCTGTGCCAAGAGATTAACTCCTGACAATTCCTTCTTTTGCACCCACTCTTTCCAAGCGTTTTCTTCAGAATTGGTACAGATGTTCAGTAGCACAAATGGAGTCTCGGCAAATTTTTGGACGAGCTGCTGTTCATATGGAATTTCCATTAGGCAGCCCTTGCAACCAACAAACCAGAAGTTGAGTAAAACGACCTTATCCCTAAAGGCCTCCCGGCCATAAAATTGGCCATCCAGATCTTTTAGGTAGAAGTTGGGGGCCGGTTGGCCGTTCAGAGAAAGAGGGCGGGTCTTTATCCGCAATTGATAGGCATCGGAAAGTCCGTTCACAAAGGCTTGACTGATCTGCGGAGGCAAAGGAGTGCCGGACCGGGAGGCTAGGAAAAAATTCCTGGCGAGGAATAGGTTTCGTACTTGCTCATTTTGAATCTGATATCCTAACTTTAAGAGTGCAGTGCATTGGGCTACTATTTTGGAAGGCCCACTCAATAAGCATTCATCAGTACAGAACTTCAAACGTGCTGCGTCCGTCAAACTTTCCGTATAGAAAATGGAGAGCAAAGCTGCCTCATCCTGAAGGTCAAGGTCATTGATATTCTGGAATAGCGTTTCAGGTAAATTGCCCTTTTTCGGTTCTTTATAGCGCTGGCGCTTGGCTGCAAACAGTTTAAAACTGAGTCCGGTATAATATAGGTTTTTGGATTCGTATTCGACAAACCAGTCCGGCACCTTGCTTTTGTAGGCCGTTAACAAAGTCTGTTGCTCAACTGTCAAGGAATCGTAATAGGCCTCTACGGACCCCGATTCGCTCAATTCATGCACCGAAAGGCGGTAAGCAGCTAAAGGATCTTTTGCCGTACCAAAGAGAGCAATCCGCTCCTGGTAGTATTGGTTAATGGAGCGCGGAGTTGAGCTGGGGCCGACCTCCCGCTTAGGGACAGCCTTATCGGCCGAACCTTGGTAAGAAACGGTGGTGGCTTGCCCGGGAACCACAAAAAGAAAGTCGGAATGACCATCGACATTGACGCTGATCAATGCAGGCGCCTCCAATGGCAAACTGAAATTCAACCGGCGTTGCTCCGGGACCAATAACGTATCTAGCTTAAAAGGGGAATCGAGGTAATAATGATGCGTGACGACTACCCGACTTTCCGATGAGCGGTCGTCTTTCAACTGAATTTGAATCTTCGTTTCCTTTGGATTCGCAAAGTGATTGAGGTCTTTTAGTAGTTGATTTACTTGCCCAAGGCAAGGGAAACAGAGCAAAATTAAGCAGAGAAACAGGTAAATTTGGATCTTGGATGGCGAACTGTTTTTCCAAAACATAGGTAAACAATTGTGAAAGAAGGAACTCAAATATGTATAGATGCAAATTCAGATTCTTGTGGTGTACATCACCAACAATTACGATGCTTCAAAAGCAAAGTAGTTTTCTAATACTCGATAGCCGATAGGCATCGCTGTAATCGCATTGTTAAATCAGTATATTGACAAAGCGATCTCCCGGCCTGGTCTATATTTGATGGGGAAAGTGGTAGATGAATCAAGGCTTTTTGAAGATCTAAAAAAAATGGGTACAGAAGTTAAAACATCCAACCCCATTGATTGACTTATGAGATCCTCCGCAAATCCATTCAGAATGAACATTGACGAATTCACAGCAGGTCCGGAAGGCCCGGAGAAGTTGGGCTAAATTTTTGTGGTCACAAGAGAAGAAAAAATTTGAACAAATCAGGGAATTGTGCGTCTCAATAGTAATACTATCATTTTAACTGGTAAATAAATTCAATTCATTGAGCAAAGAAATCATTCTATTGGAAAAACGCAACATCAACCCCAACTCCTACGACGGAAAGATGGAGTGTTATTTGGATTTTCGGTGCTGCACTAACAGTAATGATTTGAAAACCAATAATCCATCGAATCACACCGTATACTGGATTAAGCTCCGGCCAGCTGATCGCACCTAATTTTTTTGCCTACTCATAATAGTAATACTATAGCAAAAGATAATAAAACAATTTATCATGAAAGCAATTTACTTACATTCGCAGCAAAGTCATCGTAAACCCACGTCAATCGAAGCTTAAATCCCCCTCTCTCATTTTAGTTCAATTTAATCAAATTAGCATAAAGTCTATTAAAAAGATAATATCATGGCTAGCATAAAAGTCACGTTAGATATCAATGAAAAACTTTATCTCCGCGACCCGCAAAATACAGATTTGGGACGAAGGATAGTTCGCAACAGCATCCTCCTGATAGACGAGGTTGGACTGGAACAATTCAACTTCAAAAAGTTGGCCAAAAGAATTCATTCCACGGAAGGGTCAATTTATCGCTATTTTGAAAACAAGCACTTACTATTTATTTATCTACTCAACTGGTATTGGGAATGGATGAAATTCCGGATCGATTTCAACACCATGAATATAGAAGATCCGCATAAGAAGCTAAAAATCGCCATTAGCATCCTCGTCGACGCCGCTAGGCGCAACACCAACATCGATCTCATTAATGAGGATATTTTACACCGAATCGTTGTAGCGGAGGGAACCAAAGGCTACCATCACAAATCTGTCGACCAGGACAATCAGGAAGGTTTTTTCCTTTCCTATAAAACGCTTTGTCTAAAGATCGCTGACATTTTAGCCGAAATCAATCCGGCGTTTCCTTATCCCACAACGCTCGCTAATACTTTGGTGGAAACTGCTAACAACACACTTTATTTTGCCGAGCACTTACCCCGACTTACCGACATCGAATACAAAAGAAAGGAGGGGTTGAATGAGGATATTATCCAAATGCTCCAATGTCTGGCCATCTCCCCGCTTCAAAATCAAGTCAATCAAAATGCCGACAGGAGGGATTCGAGAAACACTAACTAGAATATGTTTAAATTTTGTTTTCGCAGCCGAAAATGTTCAGTTTGGGGTTCTCATAAAGCCAAATTTTTGGTGCATAGCAGCGCTATGGTCTAAAAA
>JANQRV010000417.1 GCA_028284395.1 Saprospiraceae bacterium | reverse complement strand
CCGGTACGAGTTCTTCGGGTGGTACCTTTGCCATCATTGGAAAAATAGCCCGTCCGGAGGGATTAACCTATTTGGCGATGTACGGAGAGCGGCATAGTTCCGAGTTGGTCGTATGCCACGTCGACATCATTGAACTATCTGCTGCGGAAACGGGGCTGGTCTCTGCCGACGCCGATTACATCCGAAGGGAAATCGAAGACAAAGGTTCGGTGGTGATTTACGGCATCAATTTCGATTTTGATAGCAGCACCATCAAGTCTGAATCGGCTCCGGTCATTGCAGAAATTGCCAAATACCTACAGGACAACCCCGATATTTTCCTCTATGTTGTTGGCCATACGGATATGGAAGGCAGTTTGGACTACAACCTCCAACTGTCTAAAAACCGAGCGAAAGCCGTATCGGAGGCCCTGATAAACAGCCATGGCATCGATGCGAAGCGGCTGAGATCAGAGGGCGTAGCCTTTCTTTCGCCGGTGTCGAATAATGAAACGGAAGATGGCCGTGCGTTGAACCGAAGGACAGAACTGGTGCGGCGATTTACTCCAAAATAAATTTTACTTTTCTGACCGGGAAAGCATCCTCACCACTGAAGAGATAATGACAGGTCTTCCGGTCGATCCGTTTTCCAATGGAAGGGAGGTGGTGTTTATCTTTCCGGTTGTACTTCTTTTTCCCAATTTGTCATTAATTTTTGCAAGCGGAGCCGGTCCTTGGGGCGGTTGTCGATCAGGTTGATGTTCTCTCCCGGATCGCTGGCCAGATCAAAAAGGTATTCTTGGACTTCCGCACCGTTTGCTGCCCGGATGTATTTTAGAGACCCTGATCTGACAGCACTGCGAACCTGCTGCCCGCGTTTCTTTCGCCAAAAGAGGTCTCGAGGGAAGTTTTCCTTCCCGGAAACCAGGTGATCGATGAGGTCGATGCCGTCCAGCCCCTTTTCGGGAGTAGTTTGCAATAAAGCTGCAACGGAAGCCGTAATGTCCATGCTGATGAAAGGTTGCGAACTGGTCGTGCCGGGGCGAAGCTGGCCGGGCCAGCGAATGATGCAAGGAACGCGAATACCCCCTTCAAAAACATGCCCCTTGTTTCCGGAAAAAGGACCAGTGCTTCCGATTTTGGTCGGTCCATTATCGGAAAAAAAGACAACGATGGTATTTTGGTCGAGCCCTTGCTCCTCTAATTTGTCAATGATGCGGCCAATATCGTGGTCCATACCTTCCACCATTTTCTTGTAATCGATGTGATCCCCTTTTCTCCAGTCCTCCATCGTGATTGGATTTTCCCGGTAACCATCCGGAGGCTGCAGGGGTTGGTGGGGAGTGGTGTAGGGTAGGTAGAGGAAAAAAGGCTGGTCCTTTTCTTGGTTGTGGATCCATTCCACTGCTTCATCGGTCAGCAGGCGGGTCATGTAGTAACCATCCCGACGGTGGGGCTCGTCGTTGCGATAAAAATCAGGGTCGCCGTGCATGTATGTCCCGAGAAATTCCCCAATGGGCTCGGTGTGATGAAAATAATCTACCGCGCCTCCCAGGGGCCCAATGGAATAGTCAAAACCGTGAGCGGCGGGGCGGTAGCGTTTTCCTTCACCCAAATGCCATTTGCCGATTAGTGCGGTTCGATATCCATGGTCTTTCAATACTCCTGGCAGGACGCTGAATTCCACCGGTAAACCAAGCCGGCCGTTATCCGAGAGTTTTTTTGCTTCATCGTAGCGGCCAATGTTTCCCAGTCCGATGGCACATTCCATTCCACCGACCCTTTGCTGGTAGCGGCCGGTAAGGAGGGCGGTTCGGGTGGGCGTGCATTCCGGCCCATTCGCATAAAAAGCGGTGAGCCGAACGCCTTCGCCGGCCAAAAGATCGAGTCGTGGTGTTTGGATATTTGTTGCTCCATAACAGCTCAAATCTCCGTAGCCGAGATCGTCGGCCAGGATCAGGACGATGTTGGGAGGTGTTTGTTGCGCTACAAGATGAAGATTGGCCAACAGCAAAATGGACAGGATACTCAAACGAAAGCTCATGATTGAATTTAAGAAAAAAACCTCACTAAGTATAACTTGATGGCGCAATAGAGATCCAATTGATTTGAGATGTACGCTTTGGTTCTATATCTTTGTCTCCTATGAAAGTGCTTTCGGTTATATTGTCGCTTTACTTACTCGGATTGGCATTCTTGCCTTGCAATCCCGGGCCACTATGGGGCGCGGATCCGTGTCAAGACGAAAAATGCGCAATCGGGAGTGAAACGCAGCAGGATCCGCTGGAGGATTGTAGTGATGAACCCTGTACTTTGCTTTGCGATTGCACTTGTTGCGCTAATGTGCTCAATCTTACGGAATTACTGGTCTTTGAGGATATAGAGCCTGCAAGACCAGTTACGGTATTGCCGCAATACCAAAAGATCGAAGGCATTCTTTCCTGTATCGATATCTGGCAGCCGCCGAAGTCTATCTGAATCCATTTCTCTGTCGGGTCTTAAGGGCCTTCTTACTGCAACATGCCACCGGCCAAAGAGCGGCTCGGTTGGTACCATTCTTTCCATATCAACAAATGAATATTATGATTGATTCAACCATAAAAGCATTCAGCTTCGTACTCATTTTCTTCTTCGGATGGAGTCAAGCAACCATCTGTCAAACTGCATCTGCCGACAACAATTCCGAAACGACTATTGTCAAACACCAGCTCAAGGTCAGGGGTGCCTCGTGCAAGACGGATCTTGGCATGATCGTCAGCAAAGTTAAAAAACTGGAAGGCGTTAAGGCTTGTGAAATTGTCAAGAGGGGAGCCATTTCCACGCTGCAGGTAGAATACCACAGTCGCAGGGTCGATTTCCAAAAAATCAAGGCTGCAATTGAAAGTACGGGCACTTGTGAAGATCCGGATGCCCGTCGGTACAAAGTAAAATTGTAAAGCCGGCCCATGAAAAATTACCAGATAACATTATTGTTGCTGCTGTTGTCCAGCAATATCCGGTCGCAAAATCTGACCGGAAAAGTCCTGGATGAAAGTGGCGGGGTGTTGATCGGGGCGAGCATTTACTGGCTAGATCACCATCTTGGAACAACGACCGATGCGGACGGGTATTACCATTTACCCGTTCCATCGGAGGGTGCGGAAAGACTGGTGGCCAGTTTTGTTGGCTACCGTTCGGATACGATCGATTACAACGGGCAGCCATGGGTTCAATTTCAATTGAGTGCAACTGAATTACTGGACGAGGTAGTAGTCAAAGATCGCCGGGAAGGGGCTTTCATTTCTTCGACGGATTTGATCAAAACGGAGGTCATCACCTCATTGGAACTCAAGAAGGCGGCTTGTTGCGATTTGGCGGGCTGTTTTGAAACCCAACTCAGCGTCGATCCTCAGGTTACGAATGTCGTTACCAATTCCAAAGAGTTGCGGATTGTGGGCCTTTCGGGCGTTTACAACCAGGTACTGGTCGATGGATTGCCCATGATTCAGGGATTGACCTACACTTATGGCATAACCAGCATTCCCGGCACGCTGGTCGATAACATTTTTGTGGCTAAGGGGACCAATAGTGTCCTGCAGGGATACGAAAGCATCAGTGGTCAAATCAATGTTATTACGAAAGATCCCGACCCGAAAGCACCACTGTTCCTCAATGCCTACATTAATAGCTTTGGGGAAAAACAATTGAATGCCGATGCCGCCTTCAAGGTGGGAAACTGGAAGAACTTGTTGGCGGTACACACCGTGCAACCTGCCGGAAGAAGGGATCGCGATCAGGATGATTTTTTGGATGTGCCACTGCTACGGCGCTACCTGGTGTCCAATAAGCTGAAGTACGGCAAAGAAGGCGAATGGGGTTGGAGCAGTGAAATAGTCCTGCGCTTTCTGAATGAAGAAAGGACGGGTGGGCAGACCGGCTTCGACGCCACATCCGATCGGGGTAGTGACACAATTTATGGCCAGCATGTTCGGTTGAATCAACCCGAAATCCGATCCAAAACAAGCTATCGCTTTGACGACAATCACGGTTTTTCCCTGTTTTTATCCGGTTTTCATCAGCAACAGGATGCCTGGTTCGGTACCGTGTCTTATAAGGCCGGACAATCCAATTTATACGGCAATTTTCAGTACGAATGGAATTATACCGAACGGAGCTCTTTCAAGACAGGCGTGAGTTATCGGCATCTGAATCTGAGGGAAGAACTTGCTTTTTCGGCCAACCCACTGGATCGCACCTACGCTGGCGAGTATCAACGACGAGAATACATCCCCGGCGTATTTGCGGAAAACTCGCTTGAGCTGTTCGATAGTAAACTGAGCTGGCTGGCGGGTATCCGGGCCGACCGACACAACCAATTTGGCTGGATGGTCACCCCGCGGACCCTCCTGAAGTTCAGCCTGGACGAACGCACGGTGATTCGAGCCAATATGGGTACCGGTTGGCGTACGGTAAATCTGTTTAGTGAAAACATTAATTTGCTGGCGAGTTCACGTGACATTGTCTTCGCCGAAGCTCTGGATCCCGAACAAGCCTCCAATTTCGGTATCAATCTGACGCGAAAGATCGAACGCCCCAATGTCACCGGTTATTGGAGTGCAGACTTCTACCATACCAATTTTCAAAACCAGATCTTCCCCGATTACGACAGCGACGGCACCAAGGCCATTATTCGCAACTATCGTGGTACCAGCATCAGCAATAGTTTCCAATTAGAGACCGGTATGCGGTTTTTTAAGACAACGGATTTCAAGCTGGGTTACACGTTGTTGGACGTTTACCGCAGAAACGATGATTCCAAAAAGGTGCTGCCATTCAATTCCCGGCATAAGATGATGGCCGTTCTGGGCTATCGCCCCTTATCGGACCAGTTTCAAATCGATGTGAATGCCCATTGGTACGGAAAGCAGCGACTGCCATCTACTCAATCGAATCCCGATGCTTTTCGCCGACCGGAATTTTCGGATCCGTTTTCGCACGTGAACGTACAGTTTACCTACAACTTTGGTGCGATGGAGATGTATGGCGGCTGTGAGAATATCTTCGATTTTCGGCAGGAGCGCCCGATTCTGAGCTGGGAAAATCCCTTCGGCCGCTATTTTGATACTTCTTTTGTTTGGGGACCAACGCGGGGACGCGAGTTCTATTTGGGAGTTCGGTATCGCTTGATAAAGGAGTAAATTTCCTATCCGGAAGACTGTTAAAGATTTGCTTGAACCGGCATTCGTCAGGTAAAAGTAAATAAGCTTCTTTTGTTACTCTTTTGTAAGACTTTCTTTAAATTACGAAATAAGTTTCATCGCATCCATTTAATTGGCAACCAATGAAAATAAACCGTCGGAAATTTATCAATACATCTCTGGTCGCAGGACTTGGTTCCGTCTATACTTCCTGTGGCTCTCAAAATAAGATTGACGGACAGGGCCGGGCTGTAGAACAACGCTACCGGGTACTGGACGAGGTGCTAGCACAGCCGGTATTGAAGAAAGAGCTATTTCCCGATCCGGTCATCATTTCTTCGCTGGAATTGCTCCGGTACAACGATCGATTCTTGTGCCGGGTCCGATCTGCTGACGGCGCCGAGGGAATGTCGGTCAGTCACAGCGATATGCGAACACTTTACCCTATTTTCAAGGATTGTTTACAGCCTTTCTTTCTCCAGAAAGATGCACGTGAACTGGATCTCATCCTCGAAAAAGCATTCATCTACCGTCTCAACTTCCGCTACAGTGGCCGGGCTCTGGGTATACCGTTGGCAACGATCGAATTCGCCATATTGGATATGTTGGGGCGTATCGCCGGCAAGTCCATGGGCCAACTGTTAGGAGCCATCCATCATCCGGAAGTGACCGTGTACCAGGCTACCGAATACCGGGAAAAATCCGTAGAAGAGTCCCTGGAACTGATCAAAAGAGACGTGGCGGAGTACAACGCGCATGCGGTCAAAATTAAGGTTGGCGGGCTGATGTTTATGACCGATGACATGTATGCCAAAGGGCCGGTTGGCAGGACGGAGACCATTATTCCGCTGATTCGAAAAACCTTTGGCGACGACATGTTCCTGTACGCCGATGCGAATGGATTCTATCCGGTAGAAGAAGCCATCCGGGTCGGCCGCTTGCTCGAAACTTATAACTATGGCTTTTTCGAAGAGCCCGTTCATTTCGATTGGTACGAAGAAACCAAAAAGGTCGCGGATGCACTTGACCTGCCCGTTGCCGGAGGCGAACAGGAATATAGTCTCCATGGCTTCCGGTGGCTGATTGCCAATGACGGACTTTCGATCGTGCAACCCGATACTTATTATTTCGGAGGAATGATCCGCTCATTGAAAGTAGCCAGAATGGCAGAAGCGATGGGCAAGCTGTGTACGCCACACATGTCTGGCGGCGGCCTCGGCTATCTCTACATGATCCATTTTGTGTCGGCGCTTTCCAACGCCTCCGCACATCATGAATTCAAAGGCTTGCGTACCCATGTCCAGTTTGAATGCCCCACTTCGACCCTCCAAGTTGAAGATGGAAAGATCAAGGTGCCTACCGGACCTGGCCTGGGAATCGACTTTGATCCGGATTTTGTGGCCAAACACGAACCATTGACCTGATCTTTTTGAAATATGGAAAACGCGAACCTGCTCCTACAGCTCGACCCCAAGGACAATGTCCGGATTGCCAGAAGAGAATTAAAGAAAGGAGAAATCCTGTCGGTCTCGGGAATCAGAACCGAATTACCGCAAAAAGTAGGCCTTGGCTTCAAGGTTGCAGCTAAAACAATAGCCCCCGGCGATAAAATAATCAAATACGGTGTTCCGATTGGCTCGGCAACCAGAATGATTGCTCCCGGAGAAATCGTTCATGTACACAATATGAAAAGCGATTTTTCTACTACCTACACCATTGCAAATCAGGATGATTATGAAGGATGAAAAATGGATGGGCTACGCCCGGAAAGACGGCAGAAAGGGAATCCGCAATCTGATCTTGATTGTGTATCTGGTAGAATGTGCTCATCACGTAGCTAGAGAAATAGCGGCGCCATTTAAACAACGGGACGTACAGGTGATTGGCTTTGGAGGGTGTTATCCGAACCGGCACGCCGACCGGGTGATGAAAAGATTGTGCACACACCCCAATGTTGGCGGTGTGCTACTGGTTTCCTTAGGGTGCGAAAGCTTTAACCGCTTTGGGTTATCGAAGGTCATTGAAGAGAGCGGTCGACCGGTTTCGACCCTGGTGATACAGGAAAGCGGAGGGACCAGGCCGACCATCGAAGCCGGTCAGAAGTGGGTTGATGGAACGATACAGGAATTACGGCAAACACTCCGGGTAAGCATGGGGATGCAAGACCTCGTAATCGGCGCCATATGCGGAGGTTCGGATGCGACCAGTGGGATCAGTGGCAATCCGGCAGTTGGCCTTGCCTTTGACCGGCTTGTTGCGAATGGTGCAGTCGCCATTTTTGAAGAAACAGGGGAGATGATTGGTTGTGGGAGCCATCTTGCCTCCCGTGCCAAGACGCCGGAGTTGGCAAAGGAACTGCTGAAATCCATCGAAAAAGCAGCTAAATACTACACGATTATGGGCCACGCAAGCTTTGCTCCCGGCAACGCCGATGGTGGCTTAAGCACCATTGAAGAAAAATCTCTCGGTGCCTACAGCAAAAGCGGCAAGGCAGCGATTGCCGGCCTGTTGAAGCCCGGTGATCTTCCGACAAAAGGCGGGCTGTATTTATTGGATATAGTGCCGGACGGTGAGCCCAGGTTTGGATTTCCCAACATCAACGACAATGCTGAAATATCGGAATTGATATCCTGTGGCAGCCATATCATTCTGTTTATAACCGGGCGTGGATCGGTAGTAGGTTCGGCGATCTCACCAGTGATTAAAATATGCGCAAACCCGAATACCTACCGGAGCATGAAAGAGGATATGGATGTGAATGCGGGAAGCATCATCGATGGGCAAGCCGATCTGCTGGCGGTTGCGGAAGAAATACTTTTAAAGATCAGGCAGACTGGCAAAGGGGCGAGAACGGCTTCGGAAGCCTTGGGGCATCAGGAGTTTGTCTTATCGTACAAGTCGTTTAAGCCCGCCGGGCCCGCCTGCCTCCCCTAGAGCGTATTTAGAAAATTCACGTGCGGGCACAGTTGATTTTCCGGCTCCGTAATCATTTGTTACATAAATGAAGACTTATAGCGTACAAGTTTTCACGGATTCGTGTGAAATTTAGCTATGCTAACTTCCAATATGAAAAATAGACCAAATACAGCAGGGTGGACGGGATTGACCTTGGCACTGCTGCTATTGAGCGCTTGTAACGCCCGAAAATCCGGAGATCACCAGGCAATGCCAGACGCTGGCCCCGTGCCCTACCAGGCAAACTGGGAGTCCCTCGCAAAAGTGAACCAGACCCCGGATTGGTTTTTGGATGCCAAGTTGGGCATTTACACTCATTGGGGACCCATTTCTGAAGCTATGAAGGGCGCCGACCCGGCGAAAAACTACCGGGGCTGGCATGGCATGATTATGTATTCGGACGGGAAGATCGTTCCTACGCGCAACGGGAAGCCCAGTAACAACTATGAGCACCATCAGCAGAAATACGGCAATCCGGCGGAGTTTGGTTACAAACACGTCATCGAACAATTCGACCCTGCCGGATTCGATGCAGCTTCCTGGGCTGACCTGTTTGCAAAATCCG
>JANQRV010000411.1 GCA_028284395.1 Saprospiraceae bacterium | reverse complement strand
GTCAATGAAATTAATGGTTTTTTTGCCGCGGATCTAATGGCGGAAAAAGTAAGGGATATTATTGCACAGTTGAATGAACTTGAGGACAATAATAAAGCGAATGTGCTTCAAACCAGCCTGAAGTCATTGAAGGAAGAAGCACTCCGTCAGCTTCGTGACAAAGCCGATCTGTACGCAGAGGGAGAAAATGTCATCAAATTAGGGGAACATATTTTTGACGTCAACGTACAACCTCTTGATCTAACGATTGTGAATCGCGATGGCGATTTATACTATCATCTCACCGGCACTGATTTCTATGAACAAATCGAGGATGAACGCCTGAATACTACTACTACCGTCTGGAATCAGGATTTCATTTCTGAAAGTAAAGATGTTTATAGAGCAGAATTTCTAGCCTACGAACTCTATCAAAAAATCAAGGATGCTCCTCCGGTCGACGATCTTGTCAAGTTTGTCAAAGAGGAAGCGGCTACCCGCTATGAAGAAGGGTATGTAAAAGGTGTGCACGATGTAGATGCCGCCATCATTTTGGAGGCCGTGAGAAAAATCGATGAAAAAATTGGTTTGCTACGATTCGACCCCGACGTGAGAGCCTATGCCCAGTTGGTTTGGAAAAAACATCTCCCCGAAGCGGAAAAGGAAAGCTTGATTCGTCAAATTAAGAGTGCCCGGCAGATTTTGGAAGTCTTTCCAGATACGAAAGAATTCGATTATCTGATCCGCGATATCAAAAGTAAACTGGATATAATATAAATTTTTTAAATATTTAATTGCCTTGAAATTTGGAATAAAGATTATTTGCCTTAATTTTATTTCATGTGTCGCATACGATTAAGTCAGTTCCCTTCTTTATCTGCAATTCCCCCCATATAACAGACTCTATTCCAGGCTAAAATGACAGAAAATTAAAAATTTTCGGCTGATGGAATGGACATTTACAACAAGGCTACGATTGTTGGGTGGCAGGCTATTGCCTGATGTGATCTATTTTCGTCGGTTTTGAAGTAATAGGCCATGATTGAGACCGGAAGATTTTTGATGGACTGCATTGAAAGTTCAACCATCAAGTTAATCATGACTTTGGCGGCCTAATTTTAACTGACATCCATTACGCATTTGGAATTAATGTTCAGCGTTTCTTGCCCTTCTTGACGCTGGAAGTTCCAGTAATCTCGCTTTTCGAGAATCTGTCGAGCTGCAAAATGAAGGCTTTCCGTTTTTTGATTTGATTTGATTGGTATTCGGTTGATCCCCCCCATGATAGGAATTTAATTATTTATCAAATACGGGTTCACCTATGAAACACTTACTTCTAGTTGCAATTGCAACTACAGCTTTCTCATTATTTGCCTACCATTCGGAGGCACAGAATGGGAAATCAAACTACTCTAAAACGGATATCGAATACATCCGGGGGTTGTACGCTAATTTTGATAATTTCATGTACAGATTGCAAATCCCGGATCGTAAGATCTACCTTCCAGTCAAGGCACACATCATCCGGCGTTCGGATGGAACCGGAGGACTGCGTGAGCAACGTCTTCGGAGAACAATTCAGGATCTGAATGAAAAATTCGGTCCTACTTCTCTTCAATTTGAGCTGTGCGATACAGAGTACATCGACGACTCAAACTATTACCAAATTCGAAAAGGCAGTGACACTGAACAAGAGCTGAGGGTCAAACACTATTCTGCTGATGTCATCAACCTGTACTTTGCCAGCAAAGTATACGATGGCGAAGAGGAGATCAGTGGTTTTGCTTCTATGCCGAATCAGGATTATGACGCCATCATTTTTAGCAATGATGATGTAGATGACGGCAGTAGCCTGGCTCATGAAATGGGCCACTATTTTTGTTTGTTGGATACCTATTCAACATTCAATGGTTATGAGGAATTGGCAGATGGTTCTAATTGTGATATGGCTGGTGACCTCATTTGTGATACACCAGCCGATCGCCATTGGCAAAGGACGGCCCGCATTCATTGCTGGGGAGATGATGGAGAAGTTGTATCAGCGCCTTATCCAACTGCTTACAACCTAATGTCCAATTATGCACCTCGTTGCCGAACCAATTTTACACCTCAGCAGATTAAGGTGATTTACGCGACGTTCGTTACCGAGCGCAAATACCTCTATTGTCACGGTGATTTACCGGAGCGCTGTGAGTCTGCTAAAGAAATTGAATGCGGTGTCGTTTACGAAGGGAGCACTGTTGACAATGAAAGCCATTTTTCTAAGGTGGATTATGATTGCTATTTGTACGGCAACGACTATGCAGGAGCCGACCAGTTGTTTAAATTCTATTTGCCGACCAACGCCAACGTTACCATCAAGTTGAATGGGTTGAGTGAAAACCTGGATCTCTTTCTTTTGAAATCCTGTGAAGTGGATGCGGGATGCATCGCTTCCAGCTTTAATTCCGGTACGAAAGAGGAGAAGATCACTCTGTACAATGCTATGGGAACTTTCTATGTGGTAGTGGATGGCTACAAGAGTGGGGTCGAAGGAGACTTCAAGCTTTCTGTAGAGTGCAACAATATGGGCTATACTTCCTGTGAAGTAGCTACCGAAATCGCTTGTGGAGAAACCGTTAGCGGTCATACTTTAGATGGTATCAACCACTTTGAGAGTGAAGATTATGATTGCTATTTTGGAGGAAGCGATTACGCTGGGCGGGAAAAAGTATTCAAAGTAGATGTAGCCCGGAAGTCCACCTTGAAAATTAATTTGAAGAACATCGACGCGGATCTGGATGTCTTTGTACGCAGTTCGTGTGAAGACGACGGCACTTGTTTGGCCTCCAGTTTGAATAGCAATTACCAGGATGAGTCGATTGAGATCCATCATGCAGAAGGGACTTACTACATCATAGTAGATGGTTATAAAGATGATGCAGCGGGTAATTTCAAGCTATCGGTTGATTGTGAGCAGGAATACAGCCGGCCTAACCTAGCTTGTAAGGAAAAAGGTCAGCTGAATGTGAATGATCACCATTTGGCAGTCAGTAATCTTTGGGTTGAGAATAAAGGAACGGGACATGCGGGAAAGAGTTACATCGGTTATTACCTGTCTAAAGATGCCCATTTCGATACCAATGATTACTTGATTGGCAAGGATCATTTGCCGCCACTGGGACCCTTCCAAAAGAATAAAGCCTCCTTCTACGCTGAACTGGATCACTTGAACGTACCGGAAGGGGTTTATTACCTCGGAGCCATCATCGATTATCAAAACGATGTACAAGAATCACTGGAATCCGACAACAACGATTGTTACTGGATTTGGCCAAAGATCGTCATTCGTCGTTCGAACCCGTGTACGGGAGCTGTGAAAATCGAATGTGGCGATACCGTCGTCGGCAACACGAAAGAGGGAGCCAGCCATTATATGGCAGGTCACTATGACTGTTATGATGGCTACCATAATTACGACGCCAAGGAAAAGGTATACAAGGTTTACATTCCTTTTGACACGCATTTAAAAATAGGTTTGACTGGTTTAGAGACCGATCTGGACCTATTCTTGCGCCAAGGCTGTAGTTACGGTTCAGCTTGTCTGGGGTCAAGTACGAATTCAGAATTGGAAGATGAAGAAATTGTACTGGACAATGCCGGAGGCTATTACTACATCATCATAGATGGCTATAATGAAGATCAGGAAGGGGCTTTTGAGCTTTCCGTTACCTGTGAGAAAAAGCAGCCCAATCTTGTTTGCATGGAAAGAGGTGATTTGAAAATAGAGGGTCATGAATTATCCATCGAGGATACTTGGTTATTGAATGATGGGGAAGCCGATGTTGGCGAGTTTTTCTTAGGGTATTATTTGTCGGAAGATGAAGAAATCACAACTGACGATTATTTGATTGCCCGTAGTTTGGTCGGGCCACTGGAAGCGGGAGAAACCGGCGGTGCAGATATAACGGTAGACCTCAATGAATTAAACATTGCAGCTGGCTCTTATTTCATTGGGCTTTTTATTGACTACAAAGAGGATATCCACGAAACCAATGAGTCGGATAACAACGATTGTTATTGGAGTGAGCCAAAGGTGATCATTGAAAACAATGATCCGTGCGAATATGTCAAAGAAGTTAAATGCGGCGACTGGATCTGGGGTGATACACGAAATGCAGAAAACCGCTACGGTACCGATGATTACAGTTGTTATGATGGTCGTTACCACTTTGATGGCAAAGACCTCACTTACAAATTGACCGTGCCCGCCTACAATAAGGTGAAGGTCACCATGCGTGGACTTTCACTGGATCTGGACCTTTTCGTATTAGATCAGTGTAGTTATGGAGCGACCTGCGTTGCGAAAAGCACCAATAGTGGGACCCGGCAAGAGCATGTTACGCTAGAGACGGGTTCCAGCGCCAAGACTTACTATCTCGTTGTAGATGGTAGCTTGTCTTACCAAAACGGCCGTTTTGAGCTTGGCATCGACTGTGAGACGCCAAAGCCCAACTTGGTTTGTGAGACCAGAGGTAGCTTGACCATCAATGGATATAAAATTAGCATCAAAGATACCTGGATTCAAAACACTGGTAGTGGTAATGCCGGGCAGAGTCATGTTGGTTATTATTTGTCGAAAGATCGAAACATTACCAAAGATGACTACTACATCGGTAAAAACTATACGAAAGCTTTGAAACCGGGCGAGGCAGATGGTGCATTCCTGGAGGCCGATCTATCGGACGCGGAAATCCCATATGGATGGTATTACGTAGGGATGATCCTTGATCATAAGAACGAAGTAGCCGAGTCCAATGAAAGTGATAACAATGATTGTTATTGGACTTCGCCAAGGTTTGAATTGCCCGAACCTAATCCTTGCGATTATATGAAGGAGTTGAGCTGCGGAGATTGGATCTGGGGCGATACCCGTGGAGGTGCCAATCATTATGGTACCGATGACTACAGCTGTTATAATGGAAGTTATGATTTTTCTGGAAATGATGCGGTCTACAAATTGGATATTCCCGCCCATACCAAAGCAACCATTACCCTAAGGGGGCTTTCCATTGATCAGGATCTTTTTGTATTGGATAAGTGTAGTTATGGGGGTACTTGCCTGGCCAAAAGCACCAACAGCGGTCGGCGTCATGACCAGGTAGCTCTTCAGACGGGTTCCAATGCGAAGACTGTTTATGTCATCATTGATGGCAGTGAGTCGCATCAAAACGGCCGATTCGAATTGGGCGTCGAATGCGAATCACCCAAACCGAATCTGGTTTGTGAAACCCGAGGTACTTTGAAGATCGACGGTTACAAATTGAGCATCAAAGATACCTGGATTCAGAATAGCGGTAATGGAAATGCTGGCCAGAGTCACGTTGGTTACTACTTGTCGGCCGATCAGCATATTACCAAAGACGATTACTACATCGGAAAGAATTATACCAAAGCATTGAAACCCGGTGAGGCGGATGACGCTTTCCTGGAGGTTGATCTATCTAATGCTGATATTCCATACGGTTGGTATTATGTAGGGATGATCCTAGATCATAAGAATGAGGTAGCCGAGTCCAATGAAAGCGATAACAATGATTGCTATTGGACTTCGCCCAAATTTGAATTGCCTCGTCCCAACCCTTGCGATTACATGAAGGAGTTGAGTTGTGGCGACTGGATTTGGGGAGATACCCGTAATGGTTCCAACCACTACGGTACGGATGACTACAGTTGTTACAATGGAAGTTATGATTTTGATGGAAACGATGTCGTATATAAAGTAACCATCCCTGCACACAATAAGGCGACCATTACGTTGAGAGGCCTCACTGTGGACCAGGACCTCTTTGTACTAAACAAATGTAGCTATGGCGGAACTTGTTTGGCCAAGAGTACCAATAGCGGTACGCGCCAGGAAGTGGTGACCCTGGAGACCGGCTCTGCTGCAAAGACCTACTACCTGGTTATCGATGGGAGCGTTTCGCACCAAAACGGGCGCTTTGAATTGGGCATAGAATGTGCATCGCCCAAACCTAATCTGGTCTGTGAAACCAGAGGAAAACTCACCATCGACGGCTATAAATTGAGCATCAAGGACACCTGGATTCAAAACAATGGCAACGGCAACGCCGGTCAGAGTCATGTAGGATACTATCTTTCCAAGGATAAGAACATCACCAAGGATGATTATTACATCGGAAAGAATTACACCAAAGCTCTGAAACCGGGCGAGGCAGATGATGCCTTCTTAAATGTTGATCTTTCCCATTCCAATATTCCATATGGCTGGTACTACGTCGGTATGATCGTCGACCATAAGAACGAAGTCGCCGAATCTAACGAGAGTGATAACAACGATTGTTACTGGAGTTCTCCCCGTTTCGAATTGCCTCGTCCGAATCCGTGTGATTACATGAAGGAACTGAGTTGTGGTGACTGGATCTGGGGCGATACCCGGGACGGTTCGAATCATTATGGTAAAGATGACTATAGTTGTTACAATGGTAGTTATGATTACGATGCCAACGACGCGGTTTACAAGGTTAAAGTACCTGCTTACAACAAAGTGACCATCTCGCTACGTGGATTGTCGGTAGATCAGGATTTGTTTATCTTGAATAAGTGTAGTTATGACGGTACCTGTTTGGCAAAAAGTACGAACAGCGGAACCAGAAAGGAAAGCATTACCTTGGAGACCGGTTCTGCTGCAAAGACCTATTTTATTGTAGTAGATGGAAGTGATTCGGACGATAATGGTCGTTTTGAACTAGGTGTCGAATGTGTGACGCCAAAGCCCAACCTGGTTTGTGAAACCCGTGGTAAGCTGACCATTGATGGCTACAAGATCAGCATCAAGGATACCTGGATTCAAAACAACGGCAATGGCAACGCCGGCCAGAGTCACGTAGGATACTATCTCTCCAAGGATAAGAACATCACCAAGGATGACTACTACATCGGAAAGAATTATACCAAGGCCTTGAAACCGGGCGAAGCAGACGACGCTTTCCTAAACGTGGACCTGTCTTACTCCGACATTCCATACGGTTGGTACTACGTGGGTATGATTGTTGACCATAAAGATGAAGTGGACGAGTCGAACGAAAGCGATAACAACGATTGTTACTGGAGTTCGCCAAGATTCGAATTGTCTCGACCCAATCCGTGTGATTACATGGAAGAAGTTAGTTGTGGTGATTGGATCTGGGGAGACACCCGCAATGGCCCCGACCACTACGGCACGGACGATTACAGCTGCTACAATGGTAGTTATGGCTACGACGCCAATGATGCGGTTTACAAACTGAAGGTACCTGCCCATAATAAAGTGACGATCACGCTACGTGGCCTTTCTACCGATCAAGACCTCTTTGTACTGAACAAGTGTAGCTATGGCGGCAATTGTATTGCCGAAAGCAGCAACAGCGGTACTAAGAAGGAAAGCGTCACCCTGGAGACCGGCTCTAGTGCCGCAACCTACTATATTGTAGTGGACGGAAGCGAATCGGATCAAAACGGAAGGTTCGAACTGGGTATTGAATGTGAGACACCGAAGCCCAACCTGGTTTGCGAAACCCGTGGTAAGTTGACCATTGATGGTTATAAGATCAGCATCAAGGATACCTGGATTCAGAACAATGGTAAGGGCAACGCCGGCCAGAGTCATGTAGGATACTATCTCTCCAAGGATAAGAACATTACCAAGGATGACTACTACATCGGAAAGAATTATACCAAGGCTTTGAAACCGGGCGAAGCAGACGACGCTTTCTTAAATGTTGATCTTGCCTATTCTGACATTCCATACGGTTGGTACTATGTGGGTATGATCTTGGACCATAAAGACGAAGTCGATGAATCGAATGAAAGCGATAACAACGATTGTTACTGGAGTTCGCCAAGATTCGAATTGCCCCGACCCAATCCATGCGAAGACGTAGAAGAAGTCAGTTGCGGTGATTGGATCTGGGGGGATACCCGAGATGGTGACAACTACTACGGTGGCGATGACTACAGCTGTTACAATGGTGGTTATGATTATGATGGCAATGAATCCATTTACAAGATCAAGTTACCATCTAACAGCAAGGTGACCATCAGCTTGAGAGGTTTGTCGGTCAATCAGGACTTATTCGTCCTAGACAAATGCAGCTACGGCGCTCGCTGTGTGGGTAAGAGCAACCAAAGTGGAACTAAGAAAGAGAGTGTGACCATCAAGACGGATTCCGAAGAGGAAACTTATTACATCGTTATCGATGGTGGCCGTTCTAATGACAATGGCCGATTCGAATTGGGTATTGAATGTGAGGCACCACAACCGAACCTGGTTTGTAAAGAGAGAGGACAATTGTACATCGACGGTTATACCTTGAGCATTAAGAATACTTGGGTGCAGAACAGTGGAAACGGCGACGCCGGACACAGTCACGTTGGTTATTACTTGTCGAAAGACAAGGAAATCACTACGGATGATTACTTTATTGGCCATAACTACACCAAGGCCCTTGATGCCGGTGAAAAGGACGATGCCTTCCTGGATGTTGATCTGTCCGACGCTGACATTCCATACGGTTGGTACTATGTTGGGATGATCATTGACTATAAAGGTGAAGTCCATGAGTCGAACGAAGGAGACAACAACGATTGTTACTGGACCTCGCCGAGATTTGAGCTTCCGGAACCGGATCGTTGCGATGACGTTATCGATCTGAGTTGTGGTGACTGGGTATGGGGTGATACCCGCGATGCTGAGAACCATTTTGGAAGTGATGATTATGATTGCTACAATGGGGATCACGCCTACGATGCCAATGACATCGTGTATCAGGTTGATGTGCCTGCCCATCATAAAGTGACCATCACTTTGCAGGAAATGTCTTCTAATCTTGACCTCTTCATCCTGGATAATTGTGATGCCGATGCAGACTGTATTGCCAAGAGTCGCAAGTCAGGGACTAATAAAGACGAAATCACGTTGGAGGCTAGTTCAGATGATGAGACCTATTACATAGTCGTAGATGGCTTCAAGCCGAGCAAGGAAGGCCGCTTTGAATTGGGTGTGGAGTGCGAGGTTCCACAAAACAATCTAAGCTGTGCCTGTGAGGATGTCACCGACGATTGGATCTGCGATGATTTCGAATCATACGAAGGCGGAAATTACATTTGTGAGCAGGCCTCCTGTTGGACGACCAAGAGCGGAAGACATGGTGGTTCTGAGGACGCTTATGTAAGGTTGGCCCAAGGTAACAAGTATCTGGAATTACGTGGTGCCAGCTCCCCGCAGAAAATAATGATGGGACTGGGTAAGCGGAGTTCTGGCAAATACGAGATCAAATTTAAGGTCAAAGCGCACTCGGGAGAGAAAGCTTACTTCGGTTTGCTGGCAACAGATCATCCCAGACCTTCCGAATTCTCTGAAAACTTTGTCTATGACGTTCATTTTAGAGGAGACGGCAGTGGCGTAGCGAACATCGGCTCCAGGGCATATTACTTCAAGTATGAGACCGGAAATTGGGTTGAAGTCTTCCACCAAATTGACGTTAGCGACAATAAAGCTAGTTTGTACGTCGGAGGGCAACTGGTTAGGAAGTGGGATACCAAGTTTTCCAATAATGTACCTAGAGGTATTGAAGCCAATACATTGAGTTCTTTGTATTTCAATCCATTAGACAAAGGTTATCAATACTTCATTGATGACTTTGAAATGCAGAAAGTAGATGAATTCTCTGATCCTTATACCGAAGAATCTATTCGGGCTGTGGCTCCGTCTACCGACGAATCCGAGATTGCCGGTGATCATAACATCGGAGAAGTGACGTTACCCCGGTTGGAACTGGACAGCAAGGTGGCCATTACCGGCTTCCGGCACTATCCGAACCCAACGACCGGCATCGTTTATCTCAACGGGCAGTTGTCGCAAGTGGATGATGTAGAAGTACATGTTTTGAATGCTGCCGGACAGGTCGTTCAACGTTTCGAACAGCAACGGGTAGAGAACTTCAGCCATGAATTTGATCTTTCGGCGTATGCCAAAGGTGTTTACTACATTCGGGTTAAGAGTTCGCAAGATCATCTTACCAAGAAAGTAGTATTGATCAAATAAAGAAGCAAATATTTGACTATAACGACCCTTTGATGCTTTGAAACAAGCATCGATACCTGAACATTAAGATGATTTTAGCTAGAACCCGGGTTCAACCTTTGATTGAATCCGGGTTTTTTTATTTTTGAGGATTACAATCCAAATCAACATGTACAAATTGATTCTTTCGTTGCTTTTGTTTTTCACCACTACGCTGATTGGACAAAACTCGGATATCAAAGCGCTGGTGGGGGGGACCATGATTGATGGTTTTGGAGGAGAGCCGGTTCGGAATAGTGTGGTAATCATAGAGGGAGAGCGCATCAAGACGATTGGTCAGGTGGGAAAGGTCGCCATTCCGGAAGGAGCGGAGGTCATTTCTACCGAAGGAATGAGTGTTTTACCGGGCTTGTGGGATATGCATGTGCATTTAATGATCAATGGGCACAGCGATTATGCGCACTGGGATTCTACTTACATCGACCAATTTGACGATGTAATCATGCCTGCCTCCGCCCATCAGTTATTGATGGCAGGCGTGACGAGTGCTCGGGATTTGGGTGGTCCGCTGGAGGCCAGTCTTGAGGTTAGAGATCGCATCAATGCGGGAGAAATACCGGGCCCCACGATGTATATGTCTGGTCCGTTCTTACAACATAAACCCTATCCGGGCACCGAAGCTTTTCGGTGGGGAATCAATGGAGTGACGGATGCACGGGCAAAAGTCAGAAAATTGGCAGATGCCGGAGTAGATTGTATTAAGTTGATCGACCAGGATCAGATGTCAATTGATGAAGTGAAAGCGGTGGTAGATGAAGCCCATAAAAATGACCTCAAAGTAGTTGCGCATTCCCATCGGCCGGAGGAGATTCGTCGTGGCCTGATTGCCGGAGCCGATTGTTTTGAACATACGGGTTTGTCCTCAGCCCCTGAGTATCCCGCAGATGTTATGGAGATGATTCGAGAACGTACCGCTCAAATGAATTTAGGTCCGCTGTTCTGGACACCGACCGTTTCTGTTTTATACAATTACACCTACATTCGCGATAACCCGGAAATGCTGGATAACGATTGTTGGCATTTGGGACTCCCCCCGGATATTGTTCAGGATATTAAACGATCCATTCGATATCCCGGCAGATTACCTTATTTTCAGCTGACCCCTTCCCGGAAACCCACGTTAAAGCGGAAGATTCAGCAACTACTTGACGCTGGTGTGGTGCTCATGATCGGTATGGATAGTGGCGTTCCCCTAACTTTTCACTGTCAATCTACCTGGAATGAATTGGATGTCTGGGTCAATGAATTTGGCATGGACCCGATGTACGCCATTAAGAGCGCAACTTATTGGCCGTCGGCGTGGACTGGGGTGAGCAATGAAGTTGGCACCATAACGGAGGGGAAATTAGCGGACATCATTGCTGTAGAAGGTGATGTGCTTAGGCACATCAGTATCCTGCAAAATGTGGACATCGTTATCAAACATGGAAAAAGATACAAATAGCTGGAAGGAGCACCATCAATCACCGGTGAGAGGACAGAAACTGGATGCCCAGACCCGCTGCCAACACTGGCATTCCGATTTAGACATCATTGCCATTAAGTTTGCTTGTTGTGGGGAGTTCTATGCTTGTTATCAATGTCATGAAGCCTTAGCTGGTCATGCGGCTCAACAGTGGCCGACTGCTAAATTTACCACTGAAAAAGCAATTTACTGTGGCGCTTGCCATTTTGAAATGACCATTTTAGAGTACATGGAATCTGGAAGTCGCTGCCCCAAATGCACTGCTGCTTTCAACCCGCGTTGCGAAAATCATTGGCATTTGTATTTTGACATCACAACTTATTAACCCTTGAGGCGTTCGAATTTTGAGCGAATTTAGAATGCTATCTCAGCTAAAAAAAATCAGTAATGAAAATCAGCTATTTATCACTTTTTGCATTCCTGTTTGTCCATTTTCTTGTTCATGGTCAACCACAATTGGCCGATCCGATTCCTACCGATCCGGAATTTCGTTCCGGCGTCTTAGAAAATGGCATGCGTTACTACATCCGTAAGAATGGGAAACCGGAAAATCGGGTAGAGTTAAGGTTGGCCGTAAAAGCGGGTTCCAATCAGGAGGACGATGATCAACAAGGTCTCGCCCATTTTGTGGAGCATATGGCCTTCAACGGCACCAAACATTTTAAGAAGAGTGAACTGGTTGATTACCTCGAATCGATAGGGGCTCAATTCGGGCCAGACCTAAATGCCTATACCAGCTTTGACGAAACCGTTTACATGCTCCAGGCCCGGACAGATACCATGGCTATACTGGAGAAAGGCTTATTGATCCTGGAAGATTGGGCCCAAGGCGTGACCTTTGAAGATGAAGAAATTGATAAGGAACGGGGCGTAGTAGAATCCGAACGGCGGAGCGGATTGGGAGCCGAACAGCGCATGCGAAATGAATGGCTGCCGGTATTGTACGGTGGCTCAAGGTATGCAGAAAGATTGCCCATCGGATTGTCCGATGTGGTTAATAATTGTTCTTATGATGCATTAAGACGCTTCTATCGCGATTGGTATCGACCGGATTTGATGGCGGTTATTGCCGTAGGAGACATTGACCCGGATTGGATGGAAGAACAAATCAAGAATCGCTTTTCGAAGATGAAACCTGTCGAAAACCCACGAGAGAAGCAGGATTATGACATTCCGCGTCACCAGGAAACCAAAGTGGTGGTGGCAACGGATGAAGAGGCTACTTTCACCCGGATTCAACTATCCTACAAACATACCCGTGAACCCACTGCCAACATTGGTGATTTCCGGCGTGATCTTACTTACTCCCTGTTTAACCAAATGCTGAATGCCCGATTACAGGAACTGACTAAAGTTGCAGACCCGCCGTTTCTTTTCGGTTATTCGGGATATGGAGGCAGTTTCTCCCCACTGGTGGCCGAGTACAATGGTTATGCTGCCGTGGCTGAAGGAAAGGCAATGACCGGACTCAAGACTTTATTGGTAGAAAATGAGCGGGTGTTAAAGCACGGATTTTTGGACTCAGAATTAGATAGAGCGAAGACAGAACTATTGAAAAGCATGGAACGGGCGGTTAAAGAAAAGGATAAAACGGAGTCGGGGCGTTTTGCTTCTCAGCTCGTTTACCATTTCTTGGAAGAGGACCCCCTGCCTAGTTTGGACCAGGAATTGGAGTTGTATCAAATGCTGATCCCGGATATACAATTGCAAGAAATCATCGCTTTGGCGCAAAAGTGGATCAAAGAAGAGGATCGCGGAGTGGTAATTACCGGCCCCGAAAAAGAAGGCATTGTTATGCCCACCAAAGAGGAGATATTGGCGGTATTGGAAGAAGTGAAAGACATGGACATCGGACCTTACGAAGATAGTGTATTAGACGAGCCTTTATTTGCTGAAGAGCTCACTCCCGTTGCGATAACCCAAGAAGTTGAAATCGAGGCAGTAGAGGCGACGGAGCTTACACTGGCCAATGGTATAAAGGTCATATTGAAACCCACGGATTTTAAGAACGATGAAATCATGATGCAGTCTTTTAGCACCGGTGGGCATTCGCTCTACAGTGAGGACGACTATATGGATGCGCGTTCGGCAACCAGCATCGTTCGGGAAGCTGGTGTGGGCGCCTTCAATACCACACAACTGCAAAAGAAGTTAACGGGAAAACGGGTTGGTGTATCTCCCTATATCGGCGAGCTGTATGAAGGTTTTAATGGCTCTTGTTCGCCAGAAGACCTGGAAACCCTGTTACAGCTGACCTATCTCTATGCAACCGCTCCTCGTAAGGATGAAGTAGCCTTCCAGTCCTACCTCTCCAAACAGAAATCTATATTCGCCAATATGATGGCTTCTCCACAAATGTACTTTTATACGGAAGCCTATAAAATCAAATATGGAGACCACCCCCGGGTACGCATCTTCCCCACCCTCGAAGAATTGGAGAGCATTGATTTGGATCGGGCCTACGAGATCTATTTTGAAAGATTTGCGGACATCGATGATTTCACTTTCTTTTTTGTTGGGAATTTCGATGTGGAAACGATCAAGCCACTGTTGGCGACTTATCTGGGAAATTTACCTACTACCGATCGGGAAGAAAATTGGAAAGATCTCGACATTGATTTGCAAAAGGGGGTTATTGACGAGCTTTTCTACCGGGGTGAGGCGCCACGGTCACAAGTGGAGCTGACCTGGCATGGACCTTACGACGATTGGGAGTCAGAGGAGCGTTTGGCGTATGCGATGATGACTTCGATCCTGAGTATAAAATTGCGGGAAGCGATGCGGGAGGATGAAGGAGGTGTTTACGGCGTAAGGGTTGGTGGCTCACCTTCTAAAATTCCCGATTCCAAGCAGTCCATTCTGATTTCCTTTAACAGCGAACCCGATAATACTCAAAATCTCATTGATGTCGCCATGGCCGAGATCGAAAAACTGAAGAACGACGGTCCGGAGGAAAAGGACATGCAAAAGGTACGCGAGGCCAGAATCCAAGGCCGTACCAAAAGCTTAAAGGAAAACCGTTGGTGGATGCGGGTACTCGATCGGAGCTATCGTGAGGAAGACGCTACTTATGACTTCATCGATATGGAGGAGTATCGCGAATTGGTCAATTCGATTCCGGCGGCATCCGTTCAGGCCATGGCACAGAAGTACATGAAGGGCGATAACTTTATCAAGATCGTGATGATGCCGGAGGCTGAAGAGAAGAAATGATCATGGAAAACTTGGAAACACCACGTCTGCGGTTTCGACAATGGCAATCCAATGACTTCCCGTTCTTTGCCGATTATTTCAGCGATGAAGAGCAGACAAAATATCTGGGCGGTACCAAAACAAAAGAGCAAGCCTGGCGCTTGATGGCCTCCTACATCGGTCATTACCAACTCAGAGGGTACAGTTACCTTGCCGTTGTAGAAAAAGCTTCCGATCAATTGATTGGGACGGCTGGGTTATGGGAGTCCGATCCGTGGCCGGAAATGGAATTGGGATACTGGTTTCACCGGAACGCACAAGGTAAAGGGATGGCAACGGAGGCAGCGAACGCGGTCAAAGATTTTGCCCTTCACGACTTGAAAAGGCCTACATTAGTAAGTTTCATCGATCCGGAAAATACCGCTTCGATTCGGTTGGCGAAGCGGTTAGGAGGCAAACGAGAGATGGATATCGCATTGTTGAATTTTGGCGTTCATCAGGTTTATCGGTATGGCGATCCTTGAATTCAAATCCATTCCGCTATTGGGGCATACTCTTTTCACCTGGGTGAAGGTCCGAACGCCCGTTCGTTATGCGGGCCCCATTCCGGAAGGAGAGGCCTGTTTTGCCTATGTCTTTGAAGGAGAAAGCCAAACCATGGGGGCTACGGAGCGGGTTCATGTTCGCGCCAATGAATCAATTTTATCAAAATGCGGTAGGTACATTACGGATCTGGGATCGAAGTACGAGGAGGGAATTTGCAGTACCATTACCGTCCATTTTCACGTAGAGGTCTTGAAAACGGTTTATCAGGAGGAGGTCCCTTCTTTCCTTTTGAGCAGTGAAATAGACCATCCAAATATGTTCAAGTGTCCCACTCCTGCTTTGGTGAGGCATTATATGGAAGGAATCAGACTATATTTCGGGAATGAACCAAAATTACCGGACGAAATCCTGATTCTCAAACTAAAAGAAATTGTTCTGCTGCTCTTAAGGACGCACAACGCTCCCCAAGTGCTTCAAATTATGCAAAATCTTTTCTCTAGGCGTACGGCCGGTTTTCGGGAAGTAATAGAAACGCACATTTGCTCACCGCTTGACATAGCTGAATTGGCCTCTCTGACCAATCTGAGCTTATCTGCCTTTAAGCGAAATTTTCGCAAGATTTACGACGATACACCCCGTCATTACATCCTGAATCGGAGAATTGAAATGGTGGCAGAGCGCCTCCTGGTTGCCGATGACCCGATTGGTCATATCGCTTTTCAATGCGGCTTTAAGAGCGCTGCCCATCTTTCGCGCGCGTTTAAGGCGCGATTCGGTATGTCTCCTTCTGCTTATGTGAAGAATCGAAAGGAGGAGGTGTGATCGACCACCGCATTATGCCCCTTATGGATAAAAGATCGGACTTCCTAGTCAAATCGCATTGTTGCATATGGCCCACCTTTGTATGCATTAAATGACTAAAAGAAAAATTATGGATTTAATTGATTTCCTTATTGGTTTCACCCTCATGAATGCAATGCCACATTTTGTATTGGGAGTCTGGGGTGGTAGAATGTTCAGTGCATTTGGATTTGGCAATAACCAAAATATAGCTTATGGTCTTTTGAATTTTCTGATTTCTATTTCTTTGTTCCTTTTTCGACATGGCATCGAAGGTTTATGGGAAAATGGATTGTTTGCGGGAGCAGGGCTGGTACTTGTGATCTATTTCCTGACTGGCCATTTCTGGCGCAATCTATTTCAAAAGTCAGCATGATATCAGGAAAGTGTTAAGTTGGAGTAGGGGAGAAGCCCTTTTAGGTGCATCTTACCTTTGAATTCAATTTATTTTACAAAAGTTCAACAAATAATGTAAATTTGTTTTACAAATGTTGATGAAATGAATGCAAACAATAGATTGGGAAATTTGGAAGAGATGATATTACTGATGACCATTCTGGTGCAGGATGATGCCTATGGAATTACAGTGCGGGAAGCTTACATCAAGCAGTACGAGCAAGAAATTTCTCTGAGTGCCGTACATACGGTGCTTCGGCGGCTGGAGAAAAAAGGTTTTGTGGAATCAAATATGGGTGGAGCCAGTGCGGCGAGAGGAGGGAGAAGGAAAAGGCTTTATCGCATCACAGCTTATGGTTATAAGACCTTACAACAGATCCAGGAGCAACGCCTTCGAATTTGGAACCTCCTTCCTAAATTAAATTTTTGATATGTATCATCACAAACACGGCATACCAAAGTGGGCAGACCGTTTTTTGGCCTGGTTTTGTGCTCCCGAATTTCTCGAGGAGGTCCAAGGTGACTTATATGAGTCTTATGAACGCAATGTGGCTCGGTTTGGCGAGAAAAGGGCCCGGCGAAAATTTTTGTGGGAGCTTTGCTGCTTCTTCACTTACAGTACGATCAGAGGAGAAAAACCATTGAGATTCCATCTAATACAATTTACTATGTTTAGAAATTATCTGAAAACCACCCTTCGACTATTTGCCAAGAATAAGGTCTATTTGTTGATCAATACACTGGGATTGGGGATTGCCTTGGCATGCTGTATGGTCGCCTACTTGTTTTTTGCCTACAATTTGGAATTTGATGAATGCTACTCAAAAGAAAAAGTTGCCAAAACTTTTAAAGTTCATGCGCATGAGATCACTAAAGCGGGAGATGAAATGGAAAGTATGGCGGCGCCATTGCCCCTGGCTCCGGCAGCATTCAGTGATATAGCAGGAATTGACCGCTACACTAGATTTGTGGCCGAAAGCGGCTTTGTACAAAAAGATGAAATTGGATTTAGAGAACGCATTGCTTTTGCCGATAGTACTTTTTTTGAGATGTTTGATTTTCCATTGAGACACGGTAATCGAGAACACTTCAAGGATAAGTATTCGGTTTATTTATCCCGGAATCTGGCAAAAAAGTTGGGCTGGGAATCGGATCCAACCGGCGAACGTTTGAAACTCAATTTTCAAAATGAAAGAGAAATCCTCGTGACGGTCGGGGGTGTTTTGGAGCGGATGCCGGAAAACAATTCCTTTTTATTCGATGCCGTTGTACGATTTGAACAGTTTCTCGATATTAAAGATCTGGCGGCTGATGATTGGTCCGACTACCGAAATCCGGCTACTTTTTTCGAGGTGGCCTCCTTAGCCAATGTTCCCGCCATCAATGACCAGTTGGATCACTACTTGGCGTTGCGCAATGAGGCAAAAAGCGATAGAACTGTTCATGCTTACAAGTTAGAACACTTTAATGCCTACTTTGAGGATGATGAAGTGTTTGGTAACTACTTAAACACCAGAATGCAGGCTTCCGTAAGGATTCTCTTCGGGATATTGGCGGGGATGATACTGCTTATTGCTTGTTTTAACCTCACTAATACTTCGATTGCGATGAGTTCTCGAAGGCTCAAGGAAATCGGAATTCGAAAAGCCGTGGGGGCGGCTCGTCGACAAATCGCCGGGCAATTCATCAGTGAAACGATGATCATTATGGCCATCTCTCTATTGGCGGGATTAGCGATTGCCGTATGGGGGCTATTGCCCGAGTTTACCTCCATGTTTAGTTTTGATTACGGTATTCGGGATCTGAGTGGCTTTAAGCTTTTTATCGCCATGGTCATGATGATGATTACTGCTTCGGTTTTGGCCGGCATTTATCCGGCATTGTTTAACAGTCGCCTAAACCCGGTAGCGCTGGTTAAAGGAACATTTAAGGTGAAGGGCACCAATTGGTTGACTCGGATATTCACCGGATCACAGTTTGCCCTTAGTGTTATATTTCTATTAGCCGGAATTCTGTTTTTTCAGAATATCAGGTTTCAGGAGAGATTGGAACTGGGCTACAATAAGGATCAATTAATGGTCGTCCCCGTTCCCGGCGAAAAGGCCTTTAATCTTCTGAAAAGTGAAGTCCACAACCACGCAAAAATTATCGACATTTCCGGAACCGCTTCTCATCTGAGTGACAATTCTTTTCAAACTTCCGTTGAATTCAATCATCAAACTTATAATAGCCGGGCGATGCGGATCGGAGAGGGATACCTGAATACGGTGGGACTAAACGTGTTTGAGGGAGTCGATCTGGCCGAAAGCAATAATTTTGATCCGGGGACCCATGTGATTGTCAATAGAGCTTTTTTGGAAATGATCGATCTGGAGAGACCATTGGGCAACATCATCTTCGAAGGCGACCAGAAACGACAAATCGTCGGCGTTGTTGACAACCATATCGACGACCTTCAACGGTCGAAAGAGCAGGAGCCCTTTATTTTCTACCTGGCCGAGCCGCAACAATACAACCTAATGGTTATCAAGGCAGCCGAATCAGATCTTGCCGGCGTTTACAAAGATCTTGAAAAAACCTGGAGGAGCCTTTTTCCCCATCTGCCGTTCGACGGGCAATTGCAGGACGATGTGGTGCTAAAGGATCTCAGACTGGCCAATATCAACCTCACTAAGATCTTCCTTTTTCTTACGATCCTAGGGACTGTTATGTCGATTGCCGGGATTTTTTCCATTGCCTCTCTGAATATTACCCGGAGAACTAAGGAAATCGGCGTTCGCAAAGTGCTCGGTGCCTCCAGGAGCAGTATTGTTGTACTCATGAATCGCGAATTCGTTATCATCCTCGCTATTGCAGTTGTTCTCGGCTCTGTAGGCGGCCTGTTTCTGACGGACTTGTTGTTGTCGTTCCTGTACAACCACCATATTGCAGTTAGTGCGTTTTCCGTGATTTTGAGCGGACTGACACTTTTTGCTGCCGGATACCTGACAACCAGTGGTTCTATTTTGAAAGCTGCCAGAGCAAATCCAGTCGATGCGTTACGAAGTGAGTGACGGTTGCAAGATTAATTGTGCAGTTTGGGCAATGGTATCCAACAATGCTTGTAAGTCGGATTCCCGGGTCAATGGGTTCATGATGGCCGAACGCAGATATCGCTGTCCATCGAACAGGGTTTGGACAATGTAGAATTGGCCGGATTCCATTAGGTGTTGACGGACTTTCGAGTTGAGTTCATCCAGTTTTTCCAGTGGTGCATTGACATACCGGTAATTGACAATATTACCCTCCGGTTCGATCAATAATTCGAAATCCTCCCGGTTTCGGATAAGGTCGGCGAAGGAAGTGGCAAGCCCGTAAAGCCGATCGATGTTCTCTCCAAAAATTTCCGGCCCGTAGGTAGTCAGGATGGCGTAGACCTTGATCGACAGCATCAATTTAGTGCATTCAAAAGTTCGTTTGCCGGAGTGATACCACTCTGGCTCTCGCTGGGCGTCCCATAAGTATTGTGCGCGCTGTTCAAAGGTCTTGTAAGAATCCGTACCGTTCTTAAAAATGAGAGCGGTATTGAGCGCTGGAGTCAGCAATGTTTTATGGAAATCAATGACTACAGTATCCGCCTCCTGAATGCCTTGGGCTAAATGCTGGTACCGCTCCGAAAAAATGACCCCTCCGCCATGAGCACCATCGATGTGGAACCAGAGATTGTGTGTACGACTGAACTCAGCCATTGCCGATAGATCATCATAGGAACCGGTGGCGGTCGATCCCGCACATCCAATGATACTGATCACCTTCAATCCCTTCCTCTCAGCTTGCTGTTTGTATTGTTCAAGCAGGTCAATGCGAATGCGGAAATGGTCATCTACTGGCACTTTAATAATGCCGTCGCTGCCCATGCCTAGAATGCGGGCCGCACGATCGACGCAATAGTGGGCTTCTTCCGAGACCATTACGGCCAGTCGCTCACTGTGACCTTCTTCCCATACCGCCGTTCCTGCTTTTGCTTTTCTGGCAGCTAGCAAAGCGGTTAAATTGGCCAGTGTTCCCCCGGAAGTAAGAAAGCCTGCCGCCGACTCATCGTAGCCAATGTTTTGTGCGACAAATTCAGTGAGCACGCGTTCCAGGGCATTGGATGCCATTCCCATTTCGTAAACGCCGGTGCCGTTGTTTAGAATGTCGGAGAGCAAACCGGCTAGTCCGCCGATAAAAGCTGGGGCCGATACCTGATGACCAATACAGCGAGGATGATGAACATCGATAGAGTGCTCCAGAACCTTGCGGAAGAAATCACCAGGGCTGGATTGCTGCCGGAAGTCCTGTTGCCAAAAAGACAATTCCTCTGCCGGTGTTCTGTAGGGAATGACTTTCTCGCTTCGCCCGTCTTGCATTGCGTCGAGGTGATCTGCCAATAAGTCGATTAGCTCGTGACCGACACGACGAAATCTCTTTGGGTCAAATGCCCGCTCCAGCCTGGAAGTAGTAGTAGAGGTTTGCATGTTCATTTCATTTTCTGGGATAAAAATATGGACATTTATTAATCAATAAAAATGCTTAATTTTGATTGATTAATAACGGATTAGTATTAATTGAATTTAATGCATTGGATTCTATGAACGTCCATTATTTGAAGAATGCGCTGGTGCTAGCTCGCAAGCTACACTTCACCCAAGCGGCTAAAGAACTCAATATTGTCCAGCCAGCCCTGAGTCGGCAGATACGACAGCTGGAAGAAGACCTCGGAGCCAAACTGTTTCGGCGCAACAAGCGGAATGTTGAATTGACGGAAGCTGGCCGGTTCTTCGTGGAAGAAGTAGAAGAAGTTTTAAATCGATTGGATCGACTTTGTCAGCGGACAGCACAAATCCATCGAGGGGAAGTGGGAGAGATTCGCATCGGCTTTACCCACTCCATTATGCAATCTTTGTTGCCTGACATTTTGCAGAGAATCCACCGGCTGAAGCCAGGACTACGGGCAATTCTACGGGAAATGAACAATCGGGGGCAGTACGAGGCCTTAAGGAATAAAGAGATAGATTTGGGATTTGCTACCAATCCGTTGGTTCCCAGTCACTTGGAAAGTAAGGTGTTGTTGGTGGATAATTTTGTAGTGCTATTGCCCCAAGACCATCCGGTAGATGAAGGTAATTATCGGGGTTTTTCCGTTTTCGCCAAGGAAGACTTTATTTTCCCTACCCCTACCGACGGCATTAACTACGTCCGGATTTTAGAGTCCATTTGCTTGGATGCCGGCTTTACGCCCCGAGTCATCCACGAAACAGATTCTGCGACGACTGGATTCAGGTTGGTGGAGGCAGGACTTGGTATATCCATTGAACCCGTTTCCTCTTTACACAACCAGGTTTTGAACATCAAAAGGATTGAGTTGAAAACCATACCGCAGAAAGCGAGATTGACCATGATGTGGCGGCCTGATTTCGAGAAAGAGTATCCGGACTTATTTGAGATGCTGGTCATTTCAAAAGTAGATGGAATAATTCGTGACCACTTGCTTAAATGAAGCCCGGCATCAATAATTTGGGTAACCACAAAATGACTTTGGGCAGCAAGACGATGAGGAGCAATACCACCAGCATGGGTAATAAGAGAATAACAACGTCTCGAATGGCTTGAGAAACTTTAATTTCTCCCAGAGCACAGGTGATCAACAAACAAAGTCCGTAGGGTGGAGTGACCAACCCGAAGGCCAAAGCAACTACGCCGATGATGGCAAAATGGATGGGGTGATATCCGGCTGCTTCCGCCAGCGGCCACAGTACTGTCCCGAGAATGATGATGGCCGGAATGGCATCGATGAACATGCCAATAACCAAAAATGATGCGGCAATGACTAAGCCCGTTGCGGTAAACCCGAAGGCCATGCTGCCCAATTGCGTAACAATGGCTTCGGGGACTTTGAAAAAAGCCATCAGGAATGCAAAAGCCGAAGCGGTACCCACCGCAAAGAGGGCAATGGCGGCAAAACGGGCGGATTCATAAAAAACGTCAATGATGGCCTTACGGCCTAATTTTCTGTATACCAGGCTGCCGAGCAACAAGGAGTACAACACGGCAATCAATGAAGCTTCCGTGGGAGTAAAGAACCCCCCGGCGATACCGCCCACAATGATCAACGGTGTTAGCAAGGCAAGTAGTGCGCTGCCAAAACTGGACATGAATTCGCGAAAAGAAGCCAGCGGATATTGTCGGTAATTCCTTCGCTTGGCATAGATGTAAATCGTGATCATCATCGACAGACCCAGAGCGATTCCGGGAATGACACCGGCAAGAAACAATCCTCCTATGGAAACCGACATAACACCTCCCCAAATGATCATCAGGACGCTGGGCGGAATGATCACCCCCATAACCGAAGAACACGCAGTCACAGCTACCGCCAGTGAAGTGCTATAGCCTTCCTTTTTCATTGCTGGGATCATAATGGCACCAATACCTGCCGAATCAGCAGTGGAGGAGCCGGAAATGCCGGCGAAGAGCATGCTGACCGTAACATTTACATGGCCGATTCCTCCGGGGAGATGCCCGACCAAGGCCTTGGAAAAGTTGATTAACCGATCGGAAATGCCCGCAGCATTCATCAAATTAGCAGCAAGTAGGAAGAAGGGGACAGCCAATAATATAAAGGAATTATAGGCTCGGAACATTTCGGTGAACAAGAGCGTAATCGTGAGTCGTTCGTGAAAAAGAAAAATGGGAACGGTGGCCAGCCCTAAAGCAAAGGAGACCGGAACGCGCAACAGGACTAAGACCAGGAAAGTAAACATCAGTATCAGAGCTACCTCAAAAGCACCCATAGTTTTCGTTTTATGATTTAGACCCCTTCGGGGCGTTTCCCTCAAAATGATCGTATATCTGCTCCAATAGAAATAAAACCCAACTCAGCCCGGCAATCGGCCAGGCTATGTAGATGGCCAACATCGGAAGCTCAGAGATTTCAGATTGCTGTGTCGCTCCAAATCGGGCAAATTGAATACCCCCAACTATGAATACGATGGCAAATAACAACATGCTGACCATTAACAGCAAATGCATACTCCGTTCCACTTTTGGAGAGAACTTTGGTAGCATATCGATGGCAAAATGAGTTTTATCCCTGACGGCAATGGTAGCGCCAAGCATAATGACCCAAATGAAAGCAAAGCGAGCGATTTCTTCAGTCCAGATGTAGCGCGGTATGAATCCGATGAACCGGGATAAAACCTGAAGAAAGACCGGGACAGTCAAAACGATGATCATGCCTGTAAGCAAGATCTTCAACAACCGGAAGTAGGAGTCGACCAAACGCTTCATCACTGAATCTTGTTTATTGCATTGAGAATAGATACGGCGCCGATTTCCTCGGCGAAGGCCGCTTTTACGGGCGCTGCCAATTCAAGAAGTTGATCTCTTTCTTCGAAGGGGTGGGTGCGGATTTTGCCTTCTGCCTCCAATTGCTGCATTAGTGGATCGTCCGTTTCGATTTCAAAGTTTCTTTCGAAGATCATGGCTTCACGCCCGGCCCTTCGGATCACTTCCTGTAGGTCAGGAGGTAATCGACGAAAACGTTTTCCACTGAAAAACATGGGTCTTACAATGATGGACACCGCACTTAGTGATACATCCTGTGCGACTTCAAACCACTTGAAATGACTGATGGCTGAAGCAGAATTTTCCGCTCCTTCAATGACACCGGTCTGAATCGCATTGTATACTTCACCGAAGCTGATCACCGTTGGTGTGGCTCCCAATGCAGAAAACATACGCGATTGGATGGGAGCACCCATGACCCGCATGTAGAAATTTTTGAGTTCGGCCATATTGCGGACGGGTCTGCTTCCCACAAAATGTCGTTTTTCACCACCTCCATATCCCAGGATCATCACGTCTGCACGTTCTTGCACACGTTGCGCAATTGGGGCAAATACATCCGCCTCCAGGGAGGCCAGGTAATGTTCGGTGTCCCGAAAAAGAAAAGGGACATCCATGATCGCCACCATACTGGAAAAGGTGGAGGCGTGAGAGGGAGCAACAACGGCAAAATCGACGACTGCCCCGATGTTCATAAAGCCGAAGTAGTCTTTCTCTAGGCCTAGTTCGCTATTCTTATGAAGAATAAATTTTACCTTCCTGGGCCCCTGGTAGTATTTTTCTACCAATTCTGTAAATCGAACCAAAGCTTTGGTGTAAGAATGACTGTCATCGAATTGAGACGCACCGTGTAAAGTGATGACATCGCCGTCTTTGGCGTAGCGAGAAAGGGACCCCCCTAGAATGGCAATGAGAATCGTCGATAAGAGCACGACCATCGTCTTGGCAGCGGACGACCATTCAGTCGGACTGCTGTTGTCACTATGTTGGTTGTTCGTTTTGACTTCGTCTTTCATAGGTAGACGGACTGTGATTACTATAAAAGTAATAGAATTTGTCGGAAATCGAAGCTGAAATAGCACTCACCCCTCTTATCTTTGGAGAAACGATTCAAAATGATATTTAAACCAATTTTTTTGACCGGTTTCTGTGCGTTTTTGCTGATGGGATGCAATGGCCACGGTCCGGCCCGGGCGGAACAGCGTTTCCCCAACGTTTTAATCCTCTTGGCGGATGACCTCGGATATGCAGATCTAAGCTGCTATGATGGAATCGCTCGGACGCCCAACCTGGATCGCCTGGCTGCGAACGGAGCTCGATTGACCAATTTTTATGCCGGTTCTTCTAACTGCTCTCCTTCCCGGGTAGCGCTGATGACCGGTGTGGTACCAGCACGAATGGGCATGTACAGTTATCGTCCGCCCAACCACCCTATGCATCTGCCGGATGAAGCTGTGACGGTAGCGGAAATTTTAAAAGAAGCAGGGTACCAAACGGCTCATTTTGGGAAATGGCACTTGGGGTGTTTACCGCAGGATTCGGCGTTCAACCACCCGCAGCCCGTGGATCAAGGTTTTGATTATTCATTGGGAACGGAGAACAATGCCCATCCCTCTCATCTCAATCCGGACAATTTTGTTCGGAATGGGAAACCGGTCGGTAGGGTTCAAGGGTATTCTTGTCAAATCGTGGTCGATGAAGCCATCAGCTGGTTGCAGTCAGAACATGAAGAAGGCCAGCCCTTTTTTATGTATGTAGCCTTTCATGAGCCTCACGCTAAAGTTGCTTCCCCACCAGAGTTGGTCGAAAAATACAGTGCTTATCCAGCAAAAGAGGCAGAATATCATGCCAATATTGAGAACATGGACCTGGCCTCTGGCCGTTTGCTGGATTATCTGGAGGATAAAAAACTCACAGAGAATACGTTGATCATCTTTATCTCGGATAATGGCTCTTATCGACTGCCCTCGAATCGACCGCTTAGAGCGGTAAAGAGTTACGTGTATGAGGGGGGAATCAGAGTGCCCGGAATTTTTTCCTGGCCGGGGCATATTAAACCCGGCACCACTATTGATGAACCTGCCGGTTTTGTGGATTTGATGCCCACCATTTGCGAGATGGTTGAAGCCCCTCTACCCACTTACCGTTCGATGGATGGCATCAGTATTTTACATCTGTTAGAAGGAGGTAGGCTAGTCAGAGAAAAACCACTGTACTGGTTCTTTTACCGCACCACACCGGAAATCGCCATGCGGGTTGGAGATCATGTTATTTTGGGGAAAGACAAAGACAGCACTTTCCATTCCCACCGCTTTAGTGAACAAGACATGCAACATATAAAAACCCTCGATCTTGATTCTTTTGAGGTATATGACTTGCAGGCGGATCTTGCTCAGCAACACGATATTGCAGCTTCATTTCTCTCCGAAAATCCAACCGGTGTCCAAAAAATAAGGCAACTGCTGGAGGAGATCCAAAAAGATGGCCCTTTAATCGAAAGGTTGCCGCCAGCCCAAGGAAAAATGAAGCTGAAGTCCGAATGGGTTAAGTATTAACCAGCGTAAAGGCCTTCTTGTCCATTTCTTGACCATTGATGATCAGGGAAACCCAGTGTTCACCGGGATAGAATCTCCGGGTCGTAATGATTCTGAAACTTTGCTTGCGTTCGATTTTTTGTATCGATAAACCGGCATATGTTTTTTCGCTGATCTTAAAGACTTTCCGCGATAAGGAGCCATTGGCCCTAAGGTAGTAGATGCCGTACTCGAGCCGGAGTTGTTGATCTAATTCAGATTTGTTTTCCAGTTGGAATTCAAATCTAAGGTCGGAACCGATCGAAAGTTGCGGAGTCAGAATATTAAAATCTTGAAGGCCTATATCTTCAACACTGCCGAAGCCAAACAATCGCATTATTTCGGCGTTTCCTTGTTTTAATAGGGTCCTGCTGCCGTGTTTAATGACCCAATCCAGATGGGGGTTCCGGCCTATCCATTCTTTTGCCAGCGAAATAATGATCTCAGGATGGTCTTTGGATACATCGTTTAAGTTGTTGGCGACACTCCTGCGAACCCATTCAGCAGGATCGTCTTTTAACAGCTTCAATATCGGAAGGATAGGGGAGGGGTCTTTTTTTAGATAGGGAATGGCCATGGCCCACGGTAGTCGCGGGCGGCATCCCTCACTGGCCAGTCGACGAACCCGGTGATCCGAATGTTTTGCCCATTTCATAGTTTGGGCAAGCATTTGCTTGGGGTAGTTCAAGTAAAATGGACGGACGGCAAACTCGCAACTGGTAAACTGCGTGATGCGTTCCATGGCATTGACCGACGTTTCAAAGTCGGCGCGGCCAAAATGTTCGATGTAGGCCGGGAAAAACATGAATTCCAGGCTGTTTTCCGTAATGCCCGCAGCTTCCAATCTATCAATAATTGCGATGATCTTCTGGGTGGCTTCCGGATAAGGTTGTGGCAGGAAGTCATGTAAGACAAGTGCGGTGTGATTCATTCGATCCTTCAGCTCTTTAGTTTCCCAGTCTTGGTCAAAGATCCGCTTTCGAAATTTTTGATAATCAAAGGATTCTAGGACTTGACTCATGACATTCCCAAACTGTTGGTAGAACGCCGGGGAGTAAAGATCTTTTAATGGAGTGGCCATTTCTCGTTAGGTCTTAAGAACTGGCAAATCTTAAGGTTTGCCAGTTCTATACGTTCAAAAAAATCTAGTTAACGTCTTGTTGCTTTTCCAAATTGGCAACCGCTGCGGTCAAGCTGTCCTTATTCAGCTTATCCGGTGCTCTTTCCAAGGCAATTTTGGCGTGCTTCAAGGCCTCATCATACTTGCCCAGCGCAGAAAGACCCCGCATCATCCCTACGCGGACCGGCCAAACATCGCCGTGCCGTTCCATATTGTATTCAAATACATCCATTGCCTGTTCTTTGTCGCCGGACGCAATTAATTGGCGGCCATATTGATGAATTTGGAATACGGTGGCCGTAGGGTGTTTGATGGCTTTTTCCATTACCACTTTGGCGTCGTCTGCTTTCTCAAGCTTTTGTAGGATACCAGCTTTTGTCGACAAGGTGGTAAAATTCTCATTACCAATAAACGGTGCACTGACCGCGGCCTCGGCCCAGGTCAGAGCTTCTTCCAGGTTGACGTCATTTTGTAGGCAGTAGTTAGCTGCGGCATTGACATTGGTCCAGCTGAAACCTGGAGAATCTTCCAGTTGTTTTCGCAAATTGTCGACGATCAACTCCTTCTGATTGGGAATTTCAACTTTGAAGGATATGCTCTTGTTTTCCCAGGCCATCCGGGCAACGGCATGATCGTTGGTTCTAACCGGAAAATCATAGGTCAAGTACTCAGCGTATTCACAGTCTTCCGGTGCTACTTGTACTCTTAGTGCATCATCTTTTTCCTCGTAAAAGTAACTGCCCCAAGCAGTATGCTTTTTTGAAAATACCAGCGTCCAGGGCCCTTCTTTCTCCGGTGCAACGAAGAAACCATATTTTCCGGCAGCAAGAGGTTTTCCTTCAATCAGTACATCGTGCGAGAATTTGATGACCGTATTTTCGTTTGCCCCGGCTCTCCAAGGGGAGGGATTGTTCAAACCAAACCCCTGCCTGACAAAACCATAGGGGACGAGCTGCCCCCAAATCTTTCCTTTGCGGTCGTCGCCATTAGGTGCCGTTACATCAGGGCTATTGTAGACAATCGATACATGAGCCAGGGGCCCGATGTACTGGGTGACAGCAGACTTCTGATTGCCTCCACTTGGGGGTAACGTCAATTGTGCGGACAGAGAAGCTGCCGAAAACAGGAGGGCAGCTACGAAGAGTAACCTTTTCATAATAACAAGTATTTTTAAAAGTGGTGAAATCAAATACTCCCAAACATGGTACCCGGCTTTACAAAGCAAAGATCTCATGGTATTCCAATGTTTTAGCCCGACAATTGCTTCTAATTAGCCCGGGAAGCTAGCTTATGCAACTTCCAAAAATCAATTGTTAGGTGGATCTAAAGTTAGTGCTAATTCCACCTCTTTTTCTTCTTCTACTCGTCTGACGGTGATGTTTACCTGATCCCCTGCTTCGTATTTTTCCAAGGCCAAAAACAGGTCATTTTGTGATTTTACCTTTTCTCCGTTCAGGGCAACAATGACATCTCCGATACGGATTCTACCGGAACGATCGCGGTAGGTCGGCTGGATTCCTGCTCTCTCAGCAGCACTATCTTTGATGACGCCAATCACCAACACGCCTTCAAGGTTTAAGCGTCGAGCGGTATTGGGGGGAGCCAATTGGATTCCAATAGTGGGCCGTTTGAGCTCGCCGAATTCGATCAATTCCGGAACCACCCAGCTGACGATATCGGAAGGAATGGAGAACCCAATTCCCGCTGATGCCCCGGATGGACTATAAATGGAGGTGTTGACACCGATTAGTCGGCCCGACGAATCGAGTAGCGGACCACCGGAGTTTCCGGGGTTGATAGCGGCATCTGTCTGAATAGCATCCCGGATGGGGATGCCCGAAACGGACTGAATCTCGCGCCCCAGTGCACTGACAATACCTGTGGTCAAAGTATAATCCAGTCCGAATGGATTGCCAATGGCATATACGGACTGCCCCACTTTTAAGTCTTCAGAAGTGCCGACCGGAATGGGTTGGAGGTCCTTGGCGGGAGCTTCAATCCTCAATACAGCTAGGTCCTTATCCGGGGCAATGCCTACCAATTTGGCATCCCACACGGTTTGATCGGACATGCTTACTTTTGCGCGGTCAGCTCTTTGAATAACGTGATAGTTGGTGACGATATGTCCCTTTTTATCCCATACGAATCCAGAACCACTGCCACTTGGAACCTCCGTAGCATTGCGATTGAAATAATCTCTCCGCAAATTCGAGGTAGTAATGAAACAAACGGATGGAGAAGCTTCCTCAAAAAGGCGAATAGTTGCCCCCTCTTCTTTGGTCAAGCCCTTTCGTGGTAACGCCTCCCGAGTACTGGGTAAATTCGATGGAGTTGCGGTAGGAGCCGCCGGACTGACTGTTTCTGTCGTATCTTTGGGTACTTCCGAATTATCGCTGTTTTTCCAAGATACGCCCGCAAAGAAACCAAGGCTGATCAATAGCAGTGAAAAAAAAGCTCTAAGATAGTTCGAAATCTTCATATACTAATTTGATTTTTAATGGTTTAGCTGTGGCGCTGATGGTAATTCAATCAACTAGGTTTTTCTTTTCTTCTTCTTGGCTGCAGGAAAAAGTACATTGTTGAGAATCAGGCGGTAACCTGCCGAATTCGGATGCAGACTCAGGTCGGTGTCGGGTTCGTGAACGAAGTGCTGATAATCCTCCGGGTCATGCCCCCCATAGAATGTCCAGAATCCCTTCCCAAATTCGCTGTGGATGTATCTGGCCTCATGTGCAGGTTTGTTTTCCCCCATGATCAGCACATTGGACTTGACGTAATCCTTTCGAAAAGCAGTCGTTTGGCCCATAAAGCCTTTGATGGTCCGCGTATGGCACTGAGTCAACATGGTTGGAACCGGATCCCACTTGGCTGAGAAATCAAAAAGAGTGAAATAATCCTGTTGCGGTAAAACTTTGCGGGTATAAGTATTATCGATAGACGAATACTCATAATACAGGGGGTTTTTCTCCAACTTAAAATTTTTGAAAGCGAAAGTTTTAGAAAAATCCAGTTTGTCCTGCGCAGTCGGATCTGCGGGATCGCCATCATAGATTTGCGCACAGATATCCAAGCCTTCGGCGGCCAGAGCGATATCGTAGGTGTCGGTTGCTGAACACATGGCAAACATGAACCCACCACCGATTACGTATTCTTGAATCTTTTTGACTACTGACAATTTTAATTGAGAAACCTTGCCAAACCCTAATTCCTGGGCCAACTGCTCCATTCTTTGTTGGTTCTCGCGATACCATGGAGTATTGTGGAAAGAACGATAGAATTTGCCGTATTGACCGGTAAAATCTTCGTGATGCAAGTGGACCCAATCGTACTGCACCAATTCGTCATTGAGTACGCCGCGGTCATAAATGGTCTCGTAAGGAATCTCAGCGTACGTTAGCACTAGGGTCACGGCATCGTCCCAGGGCTGAATTTTCTCTCCTCGCTGATTGAATTCCGGAGTGTAAACCACAATTTTGGGCGCTACTTCCAATTTTACTGCCTCCGTATTCGACTCTTTTTTGGCAATCTCTTGCCGAATACTGTTAAACTGGCCGTCGGCAATAACTTCGTAGCTGACACCACGCGTCAGGCACTCTTTTTCAAAGATGGAACTATGCTGGAAGGCAAAACTGCCACCTCGATAATTGAGAAACCACCAAGCTTCGATACCTTGCTCGAGGATCCAATAAGTCACACCGTATGCCTTCAAATGATCTTTTTGCGATTCGGCATCCATGGGAATTAGGATGTAAGCCGCTTTGGTAGACCCCAGGAACAGAAAACTGAGGATTAACAATAAGCTGAACTTCTTCATTGAACTTTGATTTTTTTACTAAGAGAAGGAATTGATTAAAAATCATTTTCCGCCATAGCATTTAAAACGAAAAATAATAAAATTGGGTTTTGCGAAGAGTCCTTTAACATAATTCTAACACCTTATAATTTTGGAAATTCCCCGGGGGAGTTGTTATTTTACTTCCTTGACAATCAAGAAATCAATTAACAACAATTACCCGGACTTTTACGTACTCTATAGAATAATCAATGAAGGCACGTTTTATTCTTGCTGGCATACTCAAATTTTAATCGGTGTCTTCAAAACCTTGATAAAATTACATGGAAGGACTTAGTTTTCAATATCCCGTTTGGTTCATCATACTCTGTATTGGTTTAGGTCTAGGTTATGCCATCTTACTTTACTTTAGGGACAAGACATTTCGGGAACAGTCGCCTAGTTTGAATTGGTTATTGGGATTTTTGCGGTTTTTCACCGTCACTTTTCTAAGTATTTTGTTGCTGACCCCCTTTCTGAAATCCCTGCTTACCGAGACACAAAAACCGGTTGTAGTCATTGCTCAGGATGCTTCCGAATCCATACAGGCGGAAATGGACGAAGAACAGACCTCTTCGTACGCAGAAACGATCCGCGGACTCGCAAGCGAACTCGAAGGCGAATACGAACTTAAGCAGTATTCCTTTGGCAATGAAATCCGCGAAGAGATAGATTTCGAGTTTAAAGATAAGGTGACCAATATTTCGGAGTTTATTTCCGGAATGTACGACCTCTATAGCAATCGGAACCTGGGTGCCATGATTATTGCTACCGACGGCATCTATAACGAAGGGAGTAACCCCATCTACAGCAATACCAAATTTAATGTACCCATTTATACGATTGCCTTAGGAGATACAACCCCCAGCCGGGACATTACCTTAAAGCGCGTTTTGCACAATAAGATTGCCTATCTGGGAGATAAATTTACCATTCAGGTAGATGTTTCCGCACTAAATTGTCAGGGTTGTGCTACCAATCTCACCGTTCGGAAAGTGGGCGGTACCGATTCGGGAAATTTACATCGAGAGTTAATCCAAGTGGAGAGCAATGATCATTTCAGTACGCACGAAGTGGTATTGGAGGCAGATCAGAGTGGTGTGGTTCGTTACCGAATTGCATTGGGAGAAGTCGAAGGAGAGGCTTCTACCGTTAACAATCGCCGGGATATTTACATCGATGTGTTGGATGCCAAACAAAAAATTCTGATTCTGGCCAATGCACCTCATCCTGATTTGGGAGCCTTGCGGCAAACGTTAAGCGACAATAAGAATTACGAAATATCCCTGGCCTATGCTAAAGATTATCAGGGCCCCATTGAAGAAAATGATTTTGTTATTCTGCACCAGCTACCTAGCTTGAATACAGATGCTGGCAACATCATCACTAAGCTTAAGGAAAAGAGTATTCCTCATTTGTATATAATTGGTAATCAGAGTAATATTCCAAGGTTAAACCGATTACAAGATCTGATTAACATCAGCTCTCCCAGTCAAAATACCAACGAGGTGCAAGCGGTGGTTGCCAATGATTTTGTTGCCTTTACGATCGATGATCAATTACGAAGCGAATTGGGGAACTTCGCACCTCTCACGGCCCCTTTCGGTGAGTTTTATCCGACCGGTAATGCTCAGGTATTGCTCTATCAGAAAATTGGTCAGATTCAGACCCAATATCCGCTCCTGGTGGTTGGAGAACAAGACCGTACTCGTCAAGGAGTTCTGTGCGCTGAGGGGATCTGGAAGTGGCGATTGTACGACTTCTTACAGAATGAAAATCACGAAATATTTGATGAATTAATTGGGAAGACCGTACAATATCTCAGTGTCAAAGAAGACAAAAGAAAGTTTCGGGTAAGTCTGAGCGAAGTTATTTTCAGCGAAAGTGAGAACATTGTTTTTGATGGCCAATTGTACAATGATAACTATGAATTGATCAACGATCCGGATGTGAGCTTGACCATCTCGGACTCCGATGGGAAGGATTACAACTTTACGTTCGACAAAACTGAAAATGCATACCGCCTCGATGCCGGAACTTTTTCAGAAGGGAATTATACCTTTCGCGCTATTACTTTTTCCAATGGGGAAGAGTTTACCTATAATGGCCAATTCAGTGTAGAACCAATTCAATTGGAAATCTACGAAACCACTGCAGATCACCGGCTGTTACGCTTGTTGAGCGATAAGTATGGCGGTCAACTGGTCTATCCGGGAGAAGCCTCTAGTATTGCAGGACTTCTTAAAGAGAAGGGAAACGTGAAACCCGTGATCTATCAGACCACTAAGACACAGCCGTTGATCAATTTGAAATGGATGTTTTTCTTACTATTGATCTTGCTTTCGACGGAATGGTTCTTAAGAAGATATTTCGGTGGGTATTAACAAACAGGAAAAAAAAATTAGGTGACAATCAATGCTGTTTTCTTGATGTCATCTAAATAATTGCGCCAATCAACTAAAGAACGGGCTGGTGAGGGTCACCAGCTCATGTCATCTTCTGATTCTAGCTTTGAAGGGACTTCTTCTTCGTCCTGATCTTCGACTTTCTCCGTTACGTGCGCCGGCTCCAAGGCAGTACCTCCATTCAATTCTTCCAATCTTCTTCTTTCTTCAAATTCCTCATGACGACGAGTATATTCATCGTAGTCATAATCAGGCATCAGCTCTGTTTTGATGTGGTCTACCACTTCTTCTAGGCAGGATACAAAGCGGTTAAAATCTTCTTTGTACAAAAAGATCTTGTGTCTTTCGTAGCCTTCCCCATTAAACTTCTTGGTACTTTCAGTTAAGGTAAGATAGTAGTCCTCTCCTTTGGTCTTACGAACATCAAAGAAGTAGGTTCTACGTTTTCCTGCACGGACCTTCTTTGAAAACACACTCTCAAACCTTCTTTGGATTCTCTCGTTGTCCACTTTTAAGTTATTTAATTGACATAAAATATATCCTCCTTACAAATGTAAAGATTTGTCTTATAATTCAAAAAACTTTCTTAGCCTAATCCAATTCGGCCTCTTCCAGCCTTTGTTTTTCAAATAACTCAAAGTAATACTTCCCTAATTCCAGCAATTCCTGGTGGGTTCCCTTCTCGACTATTTGCCCGTCATCAAGGACAATGATCTGATCAAATTCGAGAAGGCCATAGATCCGGTGAGTAATGAAAATGGCAGTATTGTTTTCCAGTTGCTCCTTGAAGTAGCCCAGAATTTGTTTTTCAGTATTGGTGTCGACTGCAGAGAGACAGTCGTCGAGAATGACAATATCAGGTTTTTTGATGAGCGCACGCGCGATGGAAACGCGTTGTTTTTGACCACCAGAAAGGGTGACTCCCCGTTCTCCCACCATGGTGTCGAACTTGGCGGGTAATCGCGAGATGTCATCATGAACAGCTGCGTATTTGGCAAATTGTTCGATTTCCTCAGCAGTAGCCGTGCGATTTCCAAAGGCAATGTTTTGACCAATGGAATCCGAAAACAGAAATACATCCTGGGGGACGTAGCCGATCCTGCGTCGTAGATTGGTGAGGTCGTGATCCCTCACATCTCTGTCGTCAATTCTAATACTTCCGGTCGTCACGTCATACATTCGAGCCAGCAAATCAGCAATGGTTGTCTTGCCGGAGCCTGTCCGGCCAATGATTGCCATTTTTTGGCCGGGTTTCAACTCGAAGGACACATTTTTTAAAGCCTTTATCCCCGTGTCCGGATAGGTGAAAGAAACATCTTCAAAACTGATTTTTCCCTCTAGGGATGTCGTATCCGTCTCGGTGTTGGCGATTTCCGGCTGCGTTTCCAAAAACTCATTAATTCGCTTTTGCGAGGCAGCCGCTTGTTGAATGATGGACGCAATCCATCCCATGGCAGTTACCGGCCAGGTTAGCATATTGACGTAGATGACAAATTCGGCGATGTTTCCGGGAGATATTTTCCCCTGAACCACTTGTAAACCGCCAATGTATACGGTGATGATCGTACTGGCGCCAATCAGCAGCAGCATTAAGGGGAAGAAAAAAGCATTCACTTTGGCCAGCGATAGTGCCTTTACTTTGTAATTCTGGCTTTCCGATTCGAAATAACGGGACATTGGCCGTTCCTGAACGTAGGATTTAATGACTCTGATTCCCGAATAGGCTTCTTGCGAAATACTATTGAGAAATGCCAGCTGCTTCTGGATTCTCTCACTTTTCTTGTTGATGAGGTTACTCACGTAGTAGATGGATAGAGAAAGCAACGGCAGTGGCGCAAGGCTATACAAGGTCAATTCCACACTTACACTCAACATAGAACTGATCACCAATATGAAGAGAGAGATCAAATTGATGCCGTAGAGGATGGCCGGCCCTAAGTACATGCGGACCTTAGTGACATCTTCTGTGATTCTGGCCATCAAGTCACCCGTATTGTTTCGCTTGTAGAAAGCCTGATCTAGCTTTTCGTAGTGATCGAAGATCTCCTTGCGAAGATCGTACTCAATTAGGCGGGACATCACAATGATCGTTTGTCTCATGAAGTACATGAAGATGCCCATCATCAGTGCTAAGCCAAGTACCAGTACTCCAAAGAGCAAAAGGGTCTTACCGATTGATTGAAAGAGTGTTTGCTGCAAGGTAAATCCGTCCAGTATCTGATACAAGCCGACATTGTCCACTACCAAATCCAGTGCCTCGCGGATCATCTGTGGTTGCAGCACTCTGAAGTAATTGGAGGCTGAAACAAACAGGGTGCCGAGGAGGAAATGCCAACGATACTTTACGAAATACTTATTGAGTACTCTTAATTCTTTCACCTAAAAAGATTTCTAGATTCTGCGCAGTGCAAACAGGGGACGTCCTTCCTTTCATCAATTCCTTCTTATAAAACTAATAGAAAAGAAATTAGTTTCATTTTATTGCTGCAACCATTCGGGCTGTCCTTTCAATAGAAGCATGACTGCAGAAACAATAACCGGGGCGATCACAGACATGATCATGAACATATAATACCACTTGGGCACCTTGGATGGTTCTACTAGCTCCGCCAGCAGGGATATGATCAAAATACAGAAAAAAATACTGGCAAAAATGAGACTGAGCATGGACCCAAGGTAGTCGTTGGCCATCCAAATCAAAACGTATATAAGGATTTGAATGAGGAGTATTTCAATCGGGCGGATCTTTTTCATCTATTCTTGTTTCCTATTATGAAGTCATTCCTGCAAGTTTTCTCGACTTAGGAGAAGCTTGAATGCCACTTCCTGTAATTCCGTCGATAATATTAGTGCGGTATCATTTAATTCTTCAATGGCATATTCCAGGTCCAGACCTGTTTCCTTTTGCAGGATTTTGTCTTTTGAGATATCGAAGGTGCCTGTTTCCGTAGTGCCGGTCAAATTAAAGTTGGTACGTATGTTTCCGTTTTCATAGAATTCAAAAAAGATGTCTTCGAGTGAAGCTGCGGGCTTCCCATTCCGCAGGGCTTCTTGCAAGTCCCACCTTCCCACGATCGCCTCCAGATCGTCATTGGCGGATGGCTGACAAGAAAATCCCAGAATGAGGATCAGCGAGTAGAGTGTAGTTCGATACCATTTAAAG
>JANQRV010000298.1 GCA_028284395.1 Saprospiraceae bacterium | reverse complement strand
GGTTGCCGTCAGTTCTTCCGGCGCCTGACCACCGCCGTAGACGTTGTAAGCCGCACCGGGGTTATAGGCCGCAAGATCCTGAAACCCCTGAAAGCGGTCTCGCAGATCGAAATACTCCGGGTAACTGAACATGCCCTGTTCGCCGCCCTTGACCGTGCGCAGGATCACCAATTCCTGGGCATCCTTGTACGGAAGCGGCTTAAGGAGCAAGGCCTCTACAAAGCTGAATATCGCAGTGTTGGCCCCGATGCCGATAGCCAGGATAATGACGATCATGCTGTAAAAGGCCGGCCGGCGGCGGATCAGCCGGAAGAGTTGACGGAGATCGGTGTATCGGAGTTCCATGTTCTTCTGTTATAAAAGCTAATTTTTTCATAAAAAGGACGCTCGGCTACCGGATTACAACCGATTTAAGGCTGCAAAAAGACCAGCAAGACCTCTTCATCAGTCGAGTGAATTTTCCTGAGATACTACTAAAATAAAGTTTTTTGCAACGTAGTTGCCTTTTCTGTGCCAATAATTGAAAGATGGGCAGGTAAAAGTCCCGGCAAATCAATTAGGGCTTTATTCATTCCGCAAAGCATCGATTGGATTAGCTCCTGCTGCTCGCAAAATAGATCCACTGGTCGTCAAATACCCCATTCCAAAAATAAAGACCGCACATAAAACGACCGGCAGCCAGCCTACTGGAATGTGGTGTTTGTACAAAAATGACAACAGGGTATCGGTCAGAAAAAAGCCGCCAAGGGAGCCAATGGTCGCTGCTACTAATAAAATAATGATGAATTCCCGATTCATCAACGCTACAATACTGCCTTTGGTAGCGCCAAGTACCTTGCGAATGCCAATTTCCTTCGTTTTCCTGTTGATGTTCAGCGAGGCCAATGAAAAAATACCGGCGATGGACAAAAAGGTACCTAGAATCGTCAAAAATAGAAACATTTTCCCCAGGTTGCCATTGACCGTCCGGGAATTGCCGAATACAATTTCGTCCTGGTACCGGCCATCAAAAGGTCGATTGGGAAACAGCTTACTCCAGGTTTTTTTTAGGTAATGGAAGGTTGATGTCAAATCGGACGCTTCCGTATTGACGACCATACAGTTGTATTGCTCCGGTTTAATCCGGTAGAAGATAAATGGCTCGTATTCCTTCGATCGCTGTAGATTGTCCCAGTGGTTTTCAACAATGCCGACGATTCGGCGTCTCCGGCCCTCCAGCATGAATGTTTGATTAAAGGGATCCTCTAGCGCAGTCCTTTCCAAAAAGGCTTTGTTGACCACCACGGTGTTTTCTGCTTCCAAACCGTTCGATGCACTTAAATCCGAACCCTGTACTACATTTAACCCCACCGTTTTTAAGTAATTTTCACCAATTCCCATGATCCGAATGTCAAATATCTGGCTTTCAATTTCGACCGGGCTTTGCCAGGAAGTGTAATTCAAATGCGAATAACTGCCGGCTACATTTACTATTTTGGGATAGGTATTAATTTCATTCTTTAGGATATTAAAAGAACTTTCTCCCGGAAGGTCGATCAACAGCAAACGGTCTTTTTCATAACCCAGCCAAAGATTCTCCTGGAAATTGATGTTGCGAAAAAAGAGAACTCCGGCAATCAGAAAGATAACCGTTAATGCAAACTGAGCCGCGGTCAGTGACCGGGTCATCCAATTGGTCCCTTTGATCCTGAGGTTGCCTTTTACCAAATTCACAGGATTGAGCCGACTGTTGAACAGGGCAGGATAAACGCCGGCAACCAGTGAAGCAGCCACTAAGATCAGGATCAGACTAATGAATAGATTGAATCCATTCAAGTCCGCAAAGCCATAACCAAAATCGAACATGGCGTCAAACTCCGGTATGATAACCAAAACGGCCATGATGAAACCTGCAATCACGGAAAAGGCCATGATAATCAGTGTTTCAGAAAGAAACTGACCGACAATCTGCCGCCTGGCAGCACCTACGGCCTTTCGGATACCGATCTCCTTTAATCTTTTGGTGCTCATAACAATCGAGGTATTGGTCAGATTGAAACAAGCAATGAGTAGGATCATGATGGCGATGCTTCCGAAAATGACCAATATCGCCGATTCATTTCTGATATTCACGGAACCACTGTTTACTTCATCGCCGGTAAATACAGCATGAAAAGGCTCTAATTGAAAATCTTTAACTTCCATATCCTGCCTGACTTTATTGCGGATGTCCAGGTATCTGTCCAATTGGTCGCTGACGATCGGGGCGCTTTCGGTGGCCGCCAATTCGAGGAAGGTAGACGGGTTGCGCCAATCGGACCAGTCATCGGGTGCAAGATCATGAATGTCAAGATAATGCTCGAACCGAAGCAGCGCGTTGTAAACAAAGGTGCTGTTTTCAGGGATTTTATCCAGTATGCCCCCGACAGTCACCAGGATCTCTTTTTCATTTTGGAAACTCAGGGTCAGCATTTGACCGATCGGGTCTTCCACAGTACCCAAAAGTTTTTGGGCCAACTCTTCTGATAAGTAAATAGCGGATTTATCTTTAAAATACTTGTAATCGCCGGCCAGTAACGGAAAATCGAACATTTCGAAAAAAGTACTGTCGGCAAAGGCGAGGTACTCTCTAAAACCAATTCGTTCTTTGGTGACGAAGCCGCTTCCTCTCGCGAATCGGGTATACCGCTCGATGCCCGCGATTTCAGTAGATGACGCCGGCCCCAAGGGAAGAGGTGCGTCTATCGTTTCCATGATTTCTCCAGATTTGGACACCGAATGGGTATGTATTTTAAAGATCCGCGCCACCTTTTTGGGGGTGTGAAACCGATCGAACTCCATATTGTAAGCAAACAGCAGGTAGGCAACCATACAGCAGGCTAGCGCAATGCCTAAACCCAGGGTGTTGATGAGCAGATGAACCTTGTTCTTAGCAAACAGCCGTAGGGTGACCTTGAAATAATTCCTTAACATGACAGTTGGTATGATGGATGATGAAAGGTTGACTTGTGAGCCTCTGCGGCGGGCAAACGGCCTCAAAAGCCGAAGGACAGTCCATAGGTACCGTCTTCGAGCCGCTCTCGGTCCGGCTTTTTCCACCCAATACGGAAAGAGCTCCTGCAGATCGCCTACAACCTCCTCCAAAGTGCGAGGATCGCCGAAACGCTGCAGCAAGCGTTCGACCCATTGAGGTGGGCGATGATGATTTGATGGTTCACTCATTGCATTCGTTTGGTGCTTATTGCCAATTACCTATGTCAAATACATTGCCTGCGGGGGCAAGGCTTCCCATAAACGGACGCGCACTGCCCGAATCTCTTTAAGAATTGCTCCTCCGGCTGCCGTCAGACGAAAAAAACGTTTGCGCCGTCCTCCCCGTTTGGTCGTGGCCCCGCCCATGGTGGAGCTTAACAATCCCTTTTTTTCCAATCGGCTCAAGGTCGTGTGGACCGTGTTAAATCCGACGGTACGTCCGGTCAGGTTATCAATCTCTTGAGTGACGCTTACACCATAGGCATGGTCATCCAGGATGGCTACTGTCAGCAAAACAATTTCCTCGAATTCACCGATAAATGTTCGTCCCATAGCGAATTTTGGTATTATTCACAATCTTGTCGAACAAATATAAGTATTTACTTTGATCTTGTCGATTAAATAAGCCTTTATTATAACTTCCTTAAGTTGACTTTTTCGCAGAAAAGTGGATGGTGCTTTGGCAACAAGGCTGTGGGAAGTGATGATGGTCTCGGTTGCAGAGCCGATCGCACTGGTCGGTAGTCCGGTATTGTTTTGCCCTTTGCAGGGGATACCAACAACAAATAGTAACTGATCGTTTTGGGTATTTTTCTATTCGAGAAGCCAGTGCAATATATTCAAGGCAAACTGCTTATTGTCGTTGTCGTAAGGAGAATTCATGCCAAATTTTCTACCGAATAGCTTTTGTGCACTTAATACGGCTGCCTCACCGAGCATTACCACTCTACCTTCACCATATTCAATTGCCAGGGCTTGACTCAACCCTTCTACCGATACCGGTTTCCCAAATCTAATGTGATTTTCTCCTCCTTCCTGCCATAGCGAATCGGGCCGGACTTCAGCGGCACTTTTACCAAATGTCAAAAGCGATTTTGTGTGCTTGTTGCCTTTTAAAGACTGGCCGGTAAAGGTTACAACGCTTTCTAGCTTTTCATGGGGGTTTTGTCCTTCCGTAATGGCGTGTCCCTCCAGTAAACCATTGGAGCGGCTAAATGCCAATTGGCCGCTCCGTTTTTCATTTTGGACTGCCGTATCTTTAACGGCCCCACACCCCATTTCTACTCCAAATGTTTTGGCTAAGTCTTTATTCGCTAAGCCGAAAGGATGATGATCTGCAACAAGAAGTAACGAACCACCACTTCTAACCCAATGATTAACGACCTTGCATTCTTCTTCTGTAAAGGCACCTATATCCCTCGGTAACGTTTTATCGCTCTTGGCATTGCAAATAATTAACAAATCGCAATTTACAAGCATCGGCGGGGCGAATTTTTCTGTATTGGTCGTAACGCTGCAGCCGTCATTTGTAATCAAATCGATAAAAGGCCGATAGGTTATTGCAGCCTTATGCGTGTTCAAGTGGGCCTCATCATAGATGACTTTGGGAGTTTCACTCCGATACGTTGGGTTTTGTACAGAAACGTCATACTTCCTATCCGGCTTTTGCAATAAGGAAACACAAGACGAGGTGAAAGAGCAAAAACAGCATATGCACAGGAAAACGCCACATTGAAATCGGGATACCTTGTCCACCATACAGGAATTTTAGCAAAAAATAAATGCATTAAAGATCTTGGTGGTGATCTTTCGGTTGGTTTTCAATATTTTCTAATACTTATTAAATCGAGTACGAAGTTCAGTTCTGTATCGATTCCCTTGCTAATATCTTCAATATCAGGAGTAATAAAATAGTCAGGGATAACGCCTCTTCCCTTAACAAAGTCTACATTATTCCCTTTCTTTACCAGTGGAATCTCAATGCGGATCTTAGTATTTGGTAAGCGCAATTGGACGTATGCTTCCGAGGTATTTCCCTCCATGGCTCCACCAGTCTCTTCACCAATGAATATGGCCCTATTGTGGGATTTTAAAAAGGTCGCAACAACTGAAGCCATGGACCCGGTAGCACCATTGGCCAATACATATACTGTGCCTTTGAAATGATTTTTCATCGGTTCCTGCTGATCAAATAGACCGTTGTAGAATTTCTCTTTGATTCTATATTTGCCGGAACTGGTTTGAAAAAGCACGGAATCTGCGATGAATCCATCATTTTCACCCTGCAAATAGTCTGCTACTGCAGGATAACCACTATACTTTACTTCTGTGTACTTGTAATGTACATAAGGCTCCGTCAAAAGATACCTTATTAACTTTTCGCCAGCCGCATCGCCCCCCTCGTTGTTCCTCAGGTCTAAAACCATGCTCTTGGTTTTATTTTCCTTTAATTGATGGAAAATGCTATCGTATAAAGCGTAAAAATCTTGGTTAAAATCATCCCGATGCCGTTGTATGAATGATGAGATACGCAAATAGGCCACCCTCCCTAAATACTTGAATTCCAATGGTGCCTTATAGGCCATCCGTTGCCAGTAAAATTCTTTATAGCTTTCATGATCAATTGCCGGAACGGTCACCATCTTTTTTTCTGATCGACTCACAGGGTGTGTAAACGCTATGCGAAACGAAGTGGTATCTTCGAGAAAAATTGGATAGTTCAAATCAAATAGATTTCTGTTTTGTGTAACACAGTAGTCTTCAAGATGTCGGATGTTAAAAGTCTGTAGATAACCGTCAGAAGGAATAGTGGGTAGCAGTATATTTAGAATTTCCTCAGCCGAATGTCCATTTATAGATAGTATTTCAGCTCCAACGGGCAATGGACCTTCTAGCTGAAATGTTTTCCGGACATACAATCGTCGATCAATAATTTTTAAAGAGAACGGGAAATAGTGCGCAGCGTTTTTTAAGTAAACCTCATAGCCCTCCGAAGGATTCGGAATGAGGTGTTCGTCATTTGCACTTGCACAGGTTAAAGCTATCACTTTGTAAAATTCTGTTTCCGTCATTGGTTTATCCAGCTTTGTATACTGATGGTCTAAATATTTACTCATATTCAAACTATCCGTGAAGCGGTAGAGACTGGGGTAGGTTGTTTCCAAAGCTTTTCGAAGAATGGCAAAATCTTCTTGTAATGCTGCTGCTGTAAAGGATTTGTCTCTTCGGTATTCCTCCTGTCCGTAACCTTTAATGTTAGATACGAGCAACACCAAACTGATCAGGTAGGTGGCAATTTTCATACTTTAAAGATGGGGTGAAATCGCCTGCGCCCCTATTTGGTGCACGTTCTTTTCTGGATTTCCCAGTATAGGAAAGAGATCCGCAGATGGTTCCAGAATTTTGTGCTACATTAGTTTAAAATTAAGTAGGTTAATGATGGCAACAATTAAATGGATATCTAATCAATTCCGGAACCTTTTCTACTTCTTAAAATCCAGGGAAATCTTTTGGTCGTAATTAACGTACGTTTATTCAAACGTTAATCAAAGTCCAGGAACCAAGAGATAAACTCCTAGATTTTGAGACTTTTTAGAGGTTTGAATTTTCATAGAACAAAGGCTTTCCTGGACGATGAAAAGAGATTTCTTAATATTCATATGTTCCTGGAAAAGAACTGGTATAAGTGGTATGAAAGTTTTCAAAAGTTGAAATACCTACCACACCTGTTCGCCAGGATTTCCTCCATTCCACTTTTTGGGTATCCGGATTATATACTCCTGCTACACCATGATGCCAAGATTCTTTCCATTCGATTTCTTGTGTTGATGGATTGTACACCCCTGCTATGCCTCCATTCCTTGACTCTTTCCATTCGATCTCTTGAGTAGATGGATTGTATACACCAGTCACACCTTGGCGCCAAGAATCCTTCCATTCCACTTTTTGGGTTGCTGGATTGTATACACAAGCTATACCTGAACGACATGTTTCTCGCCATTCAATCATACTTTTTTCAGGATGATAAACCCCTGCAACACCTCCATGCCATGACTCTTTCCAATAAATACGATCGGGTTCTACCTTTTCAAAGGTAGAAAGGTCTTCTATTGATTTAGTGGGTTGGACAGATGTACAAGCTGCTAAAAAACAAACAAATGCGATTATCCCAAATATTCTTCTCATAGACTAAATTATTTTTGAATAAGTTTAGTCTTAAGATCTCAAGTTTTTTTGTTAAAGATTCTTACTGGAATACTAAAGGAATCTTATTTCCAGCTATTTAGGGGCAAATTGTTTAGATACCTATTTTAAAACAGAAATCTATTCGTATGAGTGGTAAATGAAAAATTTCTGAAGTACCCAGATATAAATCCTAATGAATTTTAGTAGGAGTACATTCGTTGGAAATAGGATCTTATTATTGGAATAATGCCTGTAAACGCTCCTAGTACCAGTAATTTTCGCCTTATTCTTGGAAAGAATCTTAGCAAGGGCTTCTCATTTTGCCTTTCTATTTATCCGCCGGTTTAACGAACCAAATATCGTGCTTTTTTCAATGGTCCACCATCCAAGGGTTGTACGAACCAAAGTTCCATACATGACCCTCCTTATCTTTACAAGTATATCCCCTACCGCCGTAGTCTTGGTCCTTGATTTCAATTATTATTTCAGCACCAGCCGCAACAGCCCTTTCATAATGCTCATCGATTTTGTCTACAATAATATATGGTGCTTGGGTATTAATGCCATTAATAGCTCCCGGAGTCATAATAAGTTTTCCGTATTCGTTCTCCACAATGGAGCTTAACATGATCATGGAGTTCCCGAAGTTCAATTGCGCATGTGCGATATTGTTATTTGCTCCCTTAACTACTAAATGTCTGTCAAACCCAAATGCACTACATAACCAATTGATGGCAGCTTCAGCATCTTTATACCGGAGGGTTGGAATGATGGCGGATTTGTTCTCAATCATAATAATGTTTTGTTTTTCTTTAATATGAATTGACACTCGGCGAGACTAAAGATCACGCGGATTCTAGGCCAACGCTAGAGCCATCGCTCCACGTCAACGACCAAAGTCCTGTGTCCCGGGCTTGAATTGAAAGTTTTTGCAATACTCGTATTAGGGTCAAAGAATAGCTCAATATAAAAATAATTGATTTAAAAATTAAATTTACAAACAATTCTTTTAGACGATGAGTTTGCTTACATCCCACCGACTGAAGATCGGTGGTTTTTACGCTCAGTATATTAATCCAAAAGACCGCAAATTTTCTGATTTTCTTTACGGAGAAAATAAGTGAATTTCAGCAGAGTCATTGGTAATTGCAATTTAACATACTTAAAGAAAATCTGACCGGCCGGAACTCCGGAAAAATGATGGACCAACTCCGAGCTGATGATGTGATTGTCATTTGGAAATTAGACCGGCTTGGTAGATCTTTGAGAGATTTGGTCAATCTGGTTAATGAAATTCAGACCAAAGGAGCAGGGCTAAAATCTTTGAACGACTCGATCCATACGACGACACCCCACGGCAATCTGACTTTCTATCTGTTTGCGACCTTGGCAGAGTTCGAAAGAGACATGATCAGCGAACGGACCAAAGCCGGTTTGGCAGCCGCAAGAGCAAGAGGCCGGAAAGGAGGTCGTCCCAAAGGTCTTTCAAAAGCGACCAAGGATAAGGCCATGATAGCGAATACCTTATACGAGCAATAGGAAATGTCCGTTTCCGAAATCTGCAAGTATTTGAGTATTGCCAAAAGCGCTTTGTACAAATATCTCCGCTTTATGGGAGTAGAGATTAACGGCAGATAACCATTCTGATTTCTCCATCAACACCGGTAGATCCTACCAATGTTCAGAAATTTTTCTTTTCAGAAGTCAGACTTGTCATGTAACCAAATTTAGTGCAGGATCATAATGGTAGGGTAGACAAATTCCCGCAATAATTGTTTTCATAACTTTGTGTGATAATAAATATTATGTCGAGCGATGGATTTTTTGTATTGAAAATCAATCTTTTAAGCCTCTTGTTGAAATTTGTATTATGGAATATCAGGAAAGCGGTAGGTTATGCTCAAAATGAGGAAACTTACAATGATATTCACGCTTTTCCGTCATAATCAATCTGATGAATTGACATCTTGTAGTTCTTTTTCCAGGTCTTCAATAGATGGTAGATTGGATTTAAGGTTTTGGAACATAATACCAGGAAGCCCAATATCAACCAGAGGCGGCTTCGTTAGTTGTGTTGGCTTTAAAATTAGGGATAATTCTTGGAAACGATAAGGTAGGATGTGGATCAAAATAACCGCCCAAAGGTCGAACTTCATTTATTCCTGGATTATTTAGATATTGATAGTCAAAACGAAGAGTCGTAAAAGGGTTGCTTCCCTTGAACTTAAGGTAATTATCCAACTTCAAGAGGAAACAGCTTCACCTGCAAAAGTAAACCCGAATTGTTTATGATAAAACAGCACATCGTTACCATACTTGCTACCTTGTTTTTTGCCCAGGCGGGAATTGCGCAATCCACTGGCACCTTCACTGACTTGCGCGATGGCCAAACGTATAAAACTATCAGCTTTAAAAACGCTTTGACGGG
>JANQRV010000397.1 GCA_028284395.1 Saprospiraceae bacterium | reverse complement strand
TAATAAAAGGATTCCTGTCAATCTTTACACCCGATCGGCCCGGCTTAAAAGCAGATGGTCGGCAAGGACCAAAGCTGCCATTGCCTCCACGATCGGTACCGCCCTGGGAAGAACACACGGGTCGTGTCGGCCCTTGCCCGTCACCTCGACGGTTTCTCCAGCTTCATTGACTGAGGTTTGAGCTGATACGATGGTGGCCACCGGTTTGAAGGCGACTCTGAAATCGATGTCCATCCCATTGCTAATGCCCCCCTGGATCCCGCCCGAATGATTGGTGACCGTCTTGATGGCGCCATCCTGGTTAATGAAGGCATCATTGTGTTCGGAACCTCTCATGGTGACTCCGGCAAATCCCGAACCGTATTCAAAACCTTTGCAGGCATTAATACTTAACATGGCCTTACCAAGATCAGCATGCAGTTTGTCGAAAGCCGGAGCACCCAATCCTGCCGGACAGCCTTGAATGACGGCCGTTACTATGCCTCCAATCGTGTCTCCGGCCTTTCTGACTTGTTGGATCAACTCAATCATCTCCGCGGCGGTTTTGGGATCAGGGCAGCGGACCGGCGTTGATTCGACCAAATCGAAATTCAGTTCCGAATAGTGCTTTTCCAGTCGCAATGCACCTACCTGGCTAACAAAGCCATGAATGGAAATGCCGTTTTTACGCAGCAGTAATTTAGCAATGGCACCGGCCGCAACTCTGGCAACGGTTTCGCGGGCACTGGATCGCCCGCCGCCCCGATAATCGCGGCGACCAAACTTTTGGTGGTAGGTGAAATCGGCGTGCGAAGGCCTAAACTTATCGGCAATGTGGCTGTAGTCGCGAGATCGAGCGTCTTTATTGAATATGACCATGGAAATGGGAGTACCGGTAGATTTGCCTTCGAAGACGCCCGATAACAACTCGGCCTGGTCCCCTTCCTTGCGCTGCGTAACGATTTTGGATTGTCCCGGTCTTCTGCGGGCTAATTCCGACCGGATAAAGTCTGTATCAATGTCGAGTCCGGCCGGGCAACCATCAATAATGACGCCCAAAGCCTTGCCGTGTGATTCTCCAAAAGTACTAATCTTAAAGATATTGCCGAATGTATTTCCAGCCATGCCCTATTCGTTTAAAGGATGAGTGGTTAAGGGCTGCAAATGTAACCAATTTCATAAAAAAAAGGGATGGAGGGAACTCTGCCGGTGGTAATTTGTTTCTTAAAACGTAAATTTGGGGTTTCAAAATACCTACTATGCATTGTGAGCCGAGCGACTTGTTTCAGAAATTAGAGTTTGACAAAGTTCTAGAATTATTAGCGGGAGAGTGTTTGGGCAATTTGGGCAAAAAAGAGGCCGGGCAAATCATTCCCGGGACTGCATTTGCACTCATCGAAAGAAAGCTTTCGGAAGTGATGGAATACAAGATGAGTGTCGACAACAATGATTGGTTTCCATTTTCGAGTTATACCGATATTTCATCGGACCTGAAAATGTTGGAGGTAGAAGGATACGTTCTGTCGGAAGAGAGCATCAAAAACATCGATCGGGTCCTGAAATTAGTTAAAAATATTTTCAACTTCTTCAAAGGAGACCGCAAAAGTGTTTATCCGCATCTGTTTGATATCATCAAGGATATAGCATTCGATTCCGGTTTGATCAAGTCGATCGATAAAGTCCTTGACGACGAAGGCAATATTCGTTCGGATGCGTCGCCGGAACTGCTCAAGATTCGTCGCGGAATTGGTTCGAAGCAACGCGAATTGGACAAGCAATTTCGAGTGGTGATCCACAAATACAAAACCAAAGGCTGGTTGGCGGATAATGTCGAAAGTTTTCGAAACGGTCGACGGGTTTTGAGTGTACCTTCCGAGCACAAACGAAAGATCCGCGGGATTATCCACGATGAATCCACCACCGGTAGAACGGCTTTTATCGAACCGGAGGAGATCATCGAAATCAACAACGATATCTTTGACCTGGAGACGGAGGAGAAGAAGGAAATCTATCGATTGCTAAAGGAATTGAGCGAACTACTGCGTCCCTTTGCTCCGTTGATTGGACAGTACCAATACATCATCGTGCAGATTGATATTATTCAGGCAAAGGTGAAATTGGCCGGCCGAATGAATGCTTTCAAACCTAAACTGAGGCCAAATCCATGCTTTCATGTAAAGGAAGGATATCACCCGCTGTTGTTGCTGAAAAATAAGGAAATCAAAAAAGAGACGGTCCCTTTCGATCTGGAGTTCCGGGGAGGAAATCGCATTTTGATGTTGAGTGGTCCGAATGCCGGTGGGAAGTCCATTACTATGAAATCGGTCGGACTGATGCAATTGATGCTGCAGTCCGGCATGTTGGTTCCGGCCGACCCTGAGAGTGAGTTTGGTGTCTTCCGCAAAATTTTTGCAGATATTGGAGATCAGCAATCCATTGAAGATGATTTGAGTACTTACAGCTCTCGACTTAAGAATATGCAAACTTTCCTGAAGTTCGCCAATCCGCATTCCCTGATCCTCATCGACGAATTTGGTTCGGGGACCGATCCGAAAATTGGTGGAGCGATCGCCGAATCCATTTTGCGGGAGTTGAATTTTAAGAAGATTTTTGGCGTTATCACGACCCACTACTCCAATTTGAAAATTTTCGCCTTCAAAACCAAGGGCATTATCAATGGCTCGATGGCTTTCGACAAGGATACGCTATCGCCCACTTATGCTTTAAAGGTAGGCCGGCCCGGTAGTTCCTATGCATTTGAAATAGCCCAGAAAAGTGGGTTAAACGGTAAGGTGCTGAATTACGCCAAACACAAAACCGGCAAAAACGAAAAAGCAGTGGATGAATTGCTGGTGGAACTGCAAAAGGACAAGCAAAAACTGGAAGAAGAATTAAAGACATTAAAAGGCCGTGAACATCAGTTGGATAAACTGATCAAAAACTACGAGAAACTATTTAAAGAACTGGAATTCCAGCGCAAGAAATTCAAATTGGAAACCAAGGAGGAAGCGCTCCAAAATACCATTCGGGAAAACCGGGATTTTGAAAAAGTGATCCGGGAAATCAAAGAAACCCAAAATTTGTCTAAAGCCAAGACGCTGTCTTTCCAAATTAAGGAGAAACGAAAGGGGCTCACAGAGGAAGTGGAAGCGCTAAAGGAAGATTTGTATTATAAACCCCGTCCGTCGAAAAAAGACGAAACGCCCCTGAAGGCCGGCGACTTCATCCGGTTCCTATCTGGTGGAGCAACGGGCATGATCGAGAAAATCGAGAAAAATAAAGCCATCGTTCAGATGGGAGATTTGCGGATGACCGTCAAATTAGCCGATCTCGAAAGAGCTAAAGCTCCGCTTTCCGTTCAGAAAAAAGAAAGCATTTCAACCGATATTCTTAGTTATTCTGCCAAATTTGATTCGAAGATCGACATTCGCGGATTGCGACATGAGGAGGCGATGAAAATGGTAGAGGACTTCGTCGATAAAGCTTTAGTGAGCGGTTCCCTTAACCTGAAAATTATTCACGGTAAGGGAACCGGTGTATTGCGTCAGGCTGTCCGCAGAAAACTGCGCGAATACAATGTTGATATGGCGCTTTCCCACCCCAACCCTGAAGATGGAGGAGACGGCGTTACCCTAGTCGAAATCAAATAATTTGCTCGAATTAGAACATTTCGGTTTCTGCGAAATGGAAACTTCCTTCCCGGAGTGCGTTGTGGTCTGAATCTGCTCCGTGTACGGCATTTTCACCAATACTGGTAGCATAAAGGGCCCGGATCGTCCCGGGGGCAGCTTCCGCCGGATTGGTAGCACCAATCAAGGTTCTGACATCTTCTACGGGGCTGTCCTCTTCCAAAATGGCGGCGATGATGGGACCG
>JANQRV010000396.1 GCA_028284395.1 Saprospiraceae bacterium | reverse complement strand
CTGTAAATAGGGCTTGACCAAAAAAGTATCCGTTTGTCCACTTAGATGACAAACAAACACCAGCAACAATAAAAGAGCAGACAACAATCTATGAATCATAAGATTTTTTGGAAGCAAGATAATGCTTCCTTGAAAACCGGGTATTACCTCAAGGTTAAGGCTATGTTGTTTTGTCAATACCTCCTCCTTTTTTATCTTCAGCAGGTGATCCATTCTCATCAAAAACGCCTTGATCGTTTATGAACCATCGTATAATTTTCTTTTTCCTGATCTGTAATTCACTTTGGTCCCATTTTGCCTCGGCCCAATCGACGGGAGAACTGGTAGCCTGCGGCGATAACCAGGTCGTGATTTTCGACCCGGCACGATCTCACGACACCATCCCCTTCGTCACCTGGCGCTGGAAGGCTTCCGCAGCCTTCGATCTGCCCCGGGAATACCGGTCTGAATACTTTCGGACCATCGATGAGTGCAAGCCCGTCCGACAAGGAACTCAGCTCCTCATCACCTCTTCCTCAGGGGGCGTTGCCTTAATTGACAAAGCCAGCAGCAAAACAGTATTTTATGCCCGCGTGGGCAATGCTCATTCTGCCGAACTCTTACCGGGAGATCGCATTGCCGTAGCGGCATCCACCAATGATGCCGGCAACCGGATCGAATTGTACGATATCGATCAGCCCGAAGTCCCTCTTTTTCACGATAGCCTTTATTCCGGCCATGGTGCCGTTTGGGACGAACGTCGACAATTGCTGTATGCTCTTGGCTACAACGAATTGCGCAGCTATCGGCTCCAGGACTGGGACACCTCGACGCCATCTCTTGCACTACAGGATCGATGGACCATTCCCGGAATCAGCGGACACGATCTGGCGACTTCGCCCCAAAATGTTGAACAGCTCCTACTAACTGAGCACGAAAGTGTCTGGGTTTTCGATAAAAATTCGGGGCAATTTTCACCTTATCACCCCTTACAGGAAAAGCAAGACATTAAAGCAGTAAGCATCCATCCGGAAAATGGGACCTTGGCCTACGTAAAGGCAGAAACCAGTTGGTGGTCACACCGCGTTTATCTGAATGGCCCCGAGCAGTGGTTATCCTTTCCCGGCATCGATCTTTACAAAGTGCGATGGATGCCTCCTGCAACGGAGGGAGCTGATATCATACATTTAGTTGGTTTGTACGTCCAGGCACGAGAGAATAGGGATACGCAATTACTCAAAACCATACTAACTCCGGGAATCGACCAGTTGGTATCTTCCGGCACCTGGCGCCAGGGCATAAACGCAGCAGTTCAGGGGATGCTCAATAGTTCTAGCCGCAACCCCGGAAAACGGACGATTACCGTAGAACGAATACGTCAACTCAGTTCCTCAACTGCCATTGCCGACGCCCGCTATGAGATTGCCAATGCCAATGGGTCCGTGCGTAAGATGTGGAGCACTTTTGTCGTGGCCCGGAAAGAAGGGCGGTGGAAGATTGCTGCCATACGGAATATGCTACCGGCTGGTCGGAGTCGATAGCTGGAGGGAATCAAGCCCTTTAGAGGGCCTGATTTGTTGAATCAGCGCTAGTTCCGACCTCTACGAGTTGTAGTTGTAGTTCTTCTCCTACTATTGGCAGCACTCGTTGTTGCTTTTAGATTCCTCGATGGTCTAGTCGTCCGGCTACTATTTGAAGTAGCGGGAATTCTCTTCGCCTTGCTAGTAGACTTCAATCGAGCGCTACCACCTTGCTTAGGTTTCGGCCAATGGGTATCGTAGCAGCCCGCGACACATTTTCCGTGTTTCGTGGGATCCTTTATTTTGTAGCATCTGTCCAAGCAATCGCTATGGGTTTCCTTACCTTTCTTTTTGGCCGCTTGTTGTTGATACCTTTGCGCTTTGGCTTCACCATAGTGAAAGACCAGAAAGAACAATACAAAACTGATAGGTAGTAAATTTTTCATTTTCAAATGATTTTATGTTTAATAAAAAAGCTTCTTAGCAAGAGGTCATGAATGGCCGCTTCTAATAGCACTTCATTGTAAATAACTTGCGATACAAAGATGTGGAGATAAGGCTTCAAACTGGATGGAAATTTCTGTCAAATGGCTGGACATTTCTCATTTTTCACTGGATAAATATTGCACCACCGGACAAAAATCAAAACAGCCCACCAGATCATCTGGATGGGCTGCCTCAGATTGAGTTATCTGACTAAACCTTCCGGCCTACCGTTCATAACTTTTTGACCAATTGGGGATAACGGGATCCATTTCGGCTCATTCTAAAACAACCCGTTTCACAACCAATTCCTCGCCCGACTTAAACGTTACCAGGTATACACCTGCGGGTCGGCTGCTTATATCGAAGTTTGCATTCAGATTTTGGATTTGCCCAAACGATCGGTGTTCGACTATTTGTCCAATGGTATTTTGAATGGTGATTGTCAATTCTGCCTCCCGCTCGAAATTGGCTCTAACAGTGAAAAAATCTTTGGTTGGGTTGGGAAAGATCTGCACCTCCTGTTCAGACAAGCCTTGCTGCTCGATTTCCATCATCGGAAGTTCCGTGGGCAATTCGATCAGTTGTTGCACCGATACCGTATTATAGGCCGCACGGTTACTGCCATAGGCTGAAGCCTCCTCCAATATGATCTTATCGATAAAGAAACGATGATCATCGTCCAATGGATAAAAATTGATCGCACTGAGCTTTTTGGTTCCGTAAGTGGAATTGGCCTGATAGCTAAACTTCCACGTGTGTACAGGATCATTATTGATCCATAAGGTCGAAGAATTATTGTCGAGATCGATGGATTGGTAGACGACCATCCACTTGTCGGTCGGATAGTTAAAACGATAGTAGCGATTGCCAACCTTGAGATTGCCCTGACCATTCCCGTCAAAAAATACCTCCTGAGCCCATTCGTTTTCGTTGGGGTCATTCCTTCCCGGAATGAAGCTGTGCAAGATATTGTAATAAGCCTTATCTCCATTAAATAGAAAGAGGGTGAAAGCCAGATTGTAGTTTCCTCTGACTCGGCTGCCCAGTTTAAGAACCACATCTTGCTCGCCGCCGTTTGGATTAGAGCCTTGCACAGCCAGATATTGGTAACCGTCGTTTGTTTGTCCGACGTACCCATCTTCGTTGCCTCCTTCCCGACCGCTCCAAGTTGTCCAGCAACTGGATTGCCGCCCCAGTCGCCCTGGAATATAGGATTCAAAATCTTCACAGATATTGCTGGCAGTAGCCGATGTGCACTTACATTCAGCCACCGTATTTTCAATCACAATTTGCGGAGAAGTGAAATAACACCCGTTGTCTCTTTCATTGCTTTCCATCACTTCATTCTCACTGTCGACGAACATCATTAAATAGTAACTCCCGGCCGGAACACCACTGATGGTCTGGCTGAAGGACTCCGTACTGGTTTGACCGGGGTCCAGTGCCCGGACAAAATCGTCGCCCAACACGAAATCGGACTCATCGATCGATTCGTCTTCCGAGAGGTAGTACGTAAGCCGGCTGCTTCCCGCCGGTGCATTCCCATTGTTGATGACTTTAAAATTCGACAGGCTGACTTCAGCCCCTTCGACGGTGAGGCTGCCTCCTTCGTGGCAGGCCAGGTTGGGCAGGCCTTTGTCGGCGCCGCCACAGCGGAGATAATTTCTGTCATTGGTATAAAAATAATTGATCCGGTTGATTTGCTGCGGAGAAAAGAAGTCCTGACAATCCGCCAGAGAATAAGCCATGAGGTTCCGGGGATCCGGCCGGTAAAGATCGCCATTGGCATCTCTTTCGTTGCCCACGTACCGGCAGCTGCGATTCACCTTACCGCTAAGTCCGGGATCTGCCGCCGTATCACAAAGGAAATCACCGGCATCGGCACAATTAGAACCGTTGACCAATTCCGTACCGCCAGCCGTTTCATGCGTATGCAGCAGACCGAAGTAGTGGCCAAACTCGTGCGCGAGGACAGCAACGTCGTCCATACAGCTGTTCTTCATGACAATCATGTCGTAATCCAACCACGGGAAATTGCCGAAGCCGCACAGATTTTCCTCATTGAC
>JANQRV010000363.1 GCA_028284395.1 Saprospiraceae bacterium | reverse complement strand
TCTTGAACGTCTCCTGGATGCAGATACTTGCCCTTTTGCGCTCTAATTTTGAGGAAGCCTATGCCATTGCCGTAAGGCTTCACTGCTGGTCCCTAATGTAAAACTGCCCTTTGAGAAAACAATCGATCGCAAATTCACTAGCATCAAAATGAGGTTTCGGCAGATCTGAAGGAAGATACCAGCCCCAGGATTCACATTTGTCTTCTTCCATTACTCGGGGTTCTCCCTCGAAGTCATTGACGAATAAACTGATGGAGATGAAATGTATCTTTTCTTCCCGGTAAGTTCGAAGATTGTTGGTGACGCAAAATACCTTTGGATTTTTGATCTTTAATCCGGTTTCTTCGAAGACTTCCTTGGTGGCAGCGGCCTCAAAGGTTTCTCCATTTTCCAGGTGACCACCCGGAATCGAATAATACGGACTGTGGCTGCCTTTCCTTTTACCAATCAGGATTGCTCCTTTTGCGTTTTGAATCACAACGCCGATCCCAACTTTGGGTCTATTCATGGCCTTAGCTTTATGATTTTATACATTGGTCTTTTGTGTGTGGAAAGATGTGATGTTATACTGTAAGACGAAATTTATTCGACCGAATTCATTAAATTTAACCAGACTGAATTAAGTAAGTTATCAATTTAGTTTGCCTAATTCTGATGGGCTCTTTTTTCCTTTGACGGTGTTACAAAAATCCTCATTATGCTCTGGCATAACTCCGGTTTTTGTGCCTTGTCAAAGAAAAAAATCCCCTCGATCAGGATCAGAAACCAAATTCGATCCCTTACTTCGTTACTTAACTATGTCATTCGCAGTATTTGAAGATCCATAAAATTACAAACTTTCATGATCAATAGGCCTTTATTGACCCTGGTGCTTCTTTGTTCCGTAATGGGCGTCCGAGCCCAAATTAATGTACTTTCTTTTAACATTCGGTATGATAACCCGCGAGATGGGGAACACAACTGGCAATACCGAAAAGAAAACGTTGCATCGCTGATTCAATATTATGAAGCGGACATCATTGGGATGCAGGAAGTTCTGAAAAGTCAATTAGTAGATTTAGAATTGCTACTTCCGGGTTATGCATGGGAAGGAGTCGGACGGGACGATGGCAAGGAGGCTGGGGAATACAGTCCGGTTTTTTATAATTCCGCTAAGTTTGAAAAGGTGGCGAGTGCTACTTTTTGGCTTTCCGAGACCTGCGACATTCCCGGGAAAATGGGCTGGGATGCAGCTTGTAATCGAGTAGTGACCTGGTTGCATTTAAGAGAGAAAGCAACGGGCAAAGCATTCTTTTTTTTCAACACGCACTTTGACCACAAAGGAACGACGGCCAGATTGGAGAGTGCTAGGCTTATTCGACGGAAGATCAAGGAAATTGCCGGAGACGCACCAACGATTCTGACTGGAGACTTCAATTGTATTCCCGGATCCGAACCCTATCAGACCTTAATTGCAGACAAAGGATTGCAAGATGCTTTTACGATCTGCCAATCGCCACCTTACGGTCAAATTGGTACTTTCAATGGATTTAAGGTGCCGGAAAATGACAATGAACGCCGTATCGACATCATTTTCGTTAATGAAGCTTTTGCCGTAAAAAAGCATGCGATTCTAACCGATATGTGGGGTGGTAAATTTCCATCAGATCATTTTCCCGTACTGACTAGGCTTGTTTTTTGAGATAGCGGATTGTCTGGTACAGGAGGAAGCCGACGGGGCCCATCATTAAACAGAGAAAAAGACAGGGTACTACGAGCCAGTGATTGATCTGCCTTCGCTGACTGTCTTTTAATATCCAGCTACCGACCACTAAATCGAAGGCCAGATAATGGATCCAACCTCCTAAGACCAATGCCCGGTTTTGGAATAGCTGCGTTAAGCCATCGAGAGAAGAAAACGCTCCGAAGTCCAACCCTTCGGCGGTAAATAGGCACACCAGGTAAGAGAGACTGAGCAAGATCGGAATGAACCACGTGTTGACCAGCCACTGGGTGCCGCCCCATTTTGGGAGGATGACCATCAATAGCCATTGAGGCAAAATGATGAAATTGACAATGGAAAAAATTAGATCGATTGGCATGATGACTAAACTTAGGGGCGCTTCAGCGTTTCCGTAATAACGCCGGAGCCCATCAAATTTGCAAGTAAGAACAGACCGGCGGGATAATCCGGAATCTTCAAAACAAGATCCTGGCCATTTCGCTCTTTCTTAATGATGAAAAGGCGTTTTTGAGCGGCAGAGATAAAAAAGCGAATGTCTGAATAGGGTAATTCGGGACCACTTAAGTCCATCCCAAATTGGATCGGCTCACTGGTCGAGCTAACTTGTACCACTCTTGCCTTTTCGATTTCGTCGACCTGAATATCGGGCTTTGGCTGTAGATGTTGGTATGCTGCCGAAAGTAGGGAGTATTTGTTATCGGCATCCTGTCCCAATTCCCAAAACATAATACCGCCGGCTTTTTTCAAAGCGAGTTCCGTTTTAGCCTTTACGGTAGGAATACCATTGTAGTAAGTATCGTCTACCTGATCCTTGAAGGCAAAAGCAGAATCCCTCGCTACCATAAAGCCATAAGATACAGAATGTACCTGGGTTCTATTGACAAATTCATAACCATACAAAGGGATACCGAGGATTAGTTTTTCCGGTGAAACCCCTTGCTTCAGCCAGAAATTGATGCAATTTTCAGCGAAATAGAGTGGAGAATGCGGACCTGGTCTTTCCGGCGCAAACCGCCCCGTTAGATCGTAGGCCATTAACTGAATGAAGTCGAATGAGTGAATGGCCTCATCCGTAAGGACTTCATATCTTTTTTTGCCGGGAAGGGCAGCACTCAATATCTTTCCTCTCTTTTCAAGCCAGGATTTCAATTCGACGACAAAGCCATTGTAATGACGATCCACATGATTCCATTCCAGGTCAATGTCCACGCCATCGAATTCATACTTCTCTACCCAATAGATAATTTCCTCGATCAGCTTGGATCGATTCCAGGGCTTTAGCCAATAATCCCAGTTCGCAGCTTGTTCGTCGGTCATAGCTCCACCGGCCAATGTCATTAATGTCTTCAGACCCTTTGACTTGGCCTTTACCATGATGGGGAAAATGTCTTCTCCGTCAAAACCGATGACACCGGTTCGGTCCGGATGGGCAAAGCCTACACATAGGTGGGTTAATTGGTCGAGTTCGATTTTCTCAATTTCATCGAATCGGTAATGGGGAAGATAACCAAATACTTTAAAGTCGTCAGTTTGGGCGAGGAGTTCAGTAATCCAGCAGAAGCTGAATAGCAGGGTGATTTGGATGATTTTGAGCATTTGATTCTCTAGCTATGTTTGGACTATAACTACTAAATACATTAAAAAATTTTATATGGAAGAAAAAGTTTTACGGCCGCTCTACCTTTAACGTTAATTTCAATCCGTGTTTCTTATTCAAAGATGCTAACGAAGGTTTTACCTTTTCATCGAATTGTCGTTTTGCCTCTTCCAGTCTTTCTTGCAATACGTCATATACCTTTTTTTGTTGTTGCGTAGGCGCAAAATCTACGCCATTGCCATTGATATCACTCGCTAGTGCGCTGAAGCGTCCGTATAATTTCATTGGTGTGCGAAAAGCATCTTCACGGGCTCCAGTAAGGTGAATATCGTAGAGTTGGCCGGAGACTTCGGTAGCTACCTTCAGTAACGCTTCTCCATCCGTTTTGATTTGTGTTTGATCGGCATTGGAGATCAGGTCCTGTAAGCCGGAACGCAGGACTTCCAGGTCATTAATCATGGATGTGATTTGGTTGAGGGATTCATTCAGCTGGAGGACAAACTGCAATTGTTTTTTGATATCGCCCAGGGTGCCGCTGGAGTGGGGATCCTTTTTTACTTGCAAGGTCTGTTCGTATACCTGGTCTGCTGTTTTTAATCGGATGGTATACCAGCCCGGGGCTACTCGAGGTCCTTTTTGGCCGGCGACCAGATCCAAATCCCAGGTCACTAATTTGCGGGTGCCATCTTCGTGAAACCGGACCCAGTCTTTACCCGGGGGGAGTGTCCGTAGTTGTGGTTTTAATGGATCTTCATAACGCAGATCCCAATAATGTCGATTCAATCCCTCGTCACCTCTAACCTGCATACTCCGGATGACGTTGCCACTTCCATCCAGTACTTCCATATTTACCTTTTGAGTGGACGCCTCGGGTAGGAAGTAGTCGATATTGGCACCATATCGGGTGTTTTGTCCGTTGACAAAACTTACGGCATCGCCCCTGGTCACTTCTTTTGAGTTATAGCGATAAGCGGGACGGATTGGCAGGAGGGGAGAAGCAGTTGTTGGGGTGGCCAATTCGCGAAGGAAAGAAATATCATCCATGATGTAAAAGCCCCGACCGTAAGTGGCTACTACTAAGTCGTCGAACTGTTCCTGAATTTCCAACCAGTATACCGGAGCTGGTGGCAAGCCGTTTTTCAGGCGCATCCATTGTTTTCCATCATCGACGGAAATGTATACGCCGTTGTCAACGCCCAAATACAAAATGCCGGGGGTTTTCGGGTCTTCTTTGATCACGTGAGCAAAACTGTGCACGCTTTTCGGTACGTTGGCCGTGATCAGTTTCCAGGTTTGGCCATAATCGGTTGTTTTATAGACATACGGATCAAAATTACCCATCTGATGCAGGTCGACAGCAACGTAAGCTGATCCGTCTTCATGTTGGGAAGGGGTGATACAGCTGATGGTGCCCCAGGATGGAAGGTCGGGCAGTTTTTGGGTTACATTCTCCCAGTGTTGACCGTAGTCTTTCGTGAGCTGCACTTGCCCGTCATTGGTTCCAACCCAGATGATGCCTGGTTCTCTGGGCGATTCTTCAATGGCAAAAAGAGTGGCGCCGTCGAAGGTCATTAGATTGTCGATGGCCACGCCTCCCGATGATTTCTGATGATCTTTCAGGTTGAGCGTCAAATCAGGACTAATTTCTTCCCAGCTATTTCCCCCATCATCAGACATGTGTACGTACTGACTTCCGACGTAAATGCGATGGGGGACATGCGGAGAAAAACTCATGGGAAAATTCCAGTGCCAACGGTACTTCAATTTTGCGGGTTCCCAGCCATAAGCTGCTTCCGGCCAGACCCGGACTTCTTGGGCATGACCAGTCCGCAAATCAAATCGTTCCAATCCTCCGTCATAGCATCCAGAAAAAATGATGTTGTTATCAAAGGGATCAGGCTTCGCGAAGCCACTCTCACAACCTCCCACTGCCTTCCACATACCTATGGGTATGCTGCGTTGTAAGCTATTACTTGGTCCTCGATACGAATAACCATCTTGGCGATTGCCATACACGTTGTAGGGAATTTGATCATCTACTGCTACGTGATACATTTGAGCAATCGGCAGCACGACTCGTTGCCAGGTTTTGCCCCGATTGTTCGAAATGACGGCACAGGCATCATCGGCGATCATCATACGTTCCGGGTTGATCGGATCGATCCACATGTCATGGGTATCGCCACATCGACACGGAGGTCGTTTGGCGGTGAGGGTTTTGCCGCCATCAACGGATTTACTGAATCGTACACTAAGGAAGTACAATTCGTCGGGATTGTCCGGAGCGACGGCGATTCGGCAGTAGTAGGGAGCTCTTTCGTTCATGTCGTGGTCTCTGGACTGTAATTCCCAGGAATGGCCCCCATCTTCCGAACGGTAAAGGGCCGGACTATCGATCTCAAAAAGTGCATATACTACGTCGGGGTTACTGGGGGCAATGGCAACAGCTACTTTTCCTACGGGGCGTTCCTTACCACCGGGAAGACCATTCGCGGCCATGGCTTCCCAGGTATCACCACCATCCGTTGTGCGGAAAACTCCCCCGCCGGAACCACCACTATTCAGGCCCCAGGTATTGATGTGAATGGACCACATTCCTGCAAACAGAGTATTGGGATTCATGGCGTCGAGGGCCAGATCAATGGCTCCGGTATTTTCGTCGATGAATAAGACTTTCTCCCAGTTCTTTCCCCCATCTTTTGTGCGGTAAACGCCCCGGTCTTTTTGCGGTCCATAGGTGTGCCCGAGTGCTGCCGCGTAGACAATATCCGGGTTCGTCGGATGCACCACGATCCGACCGATTCGCCCCGTTTTTTCGAGGCCCATCCTTTGCCAGGTTTTTCCTCCGTCATTAGATTTAAAGATGCCTTCTCCCATTGCGTGTGCCGGCCGAATGACAAAGGTCTCGCCGGTGCCGGCCCATACCTGATCCGGGTTGGATGGGGCCAACGCGATGGCACTGATGGAAGAAACATCCTGGTCATCGAATATCGGACGCCAGGTGGTTCCACCATCCTCCGTTTTCCAAAGTCCCCCGGATGCTGCACCGATGTAAGTGACCATTGGATTGCCCGGGATGCTGGCAATGGCAATGGCGCGATTACCGTCCGGGCCAATGAATCGGAATTGTGCTCCTTTAAGATCTTCCGAACCAAATTGTTGTGCGGGTAAGAAAGAGATGGTAAGCAAGCAAATAAGCAAGCTGGCAAGGGATTGGAGATTCATAAGCTTTTCGATGTATTTGATTGAAGTCAATACGTTGCGAATAAAGATTCCGCTTTTTTGATAAAGCTAATAATTTCTTAACTTCTTACCAGGGTCTGTGGTTGAAACCAAATTTAATTTCATTTTTTGGATCCGTATGGTCTCCAGGGATACGGCGATGAGGGTTTGCGTTTATTCTGGAAGCCGAGGCTTGTTCTAATTGCCGGGTAGCAAGCTTGGGAAGGCAAATTGAATTGGGCGCTTTGGGTGCTTTTTACTACTTTTAAATAAGTATATCAATTATAGAGTATGCGAGCGACCAACTACTACCAATTGGCATTCTACTTATCTTTGGCAATCTTATGCATTTGTATGTCCTGCCAGCATGAAAACCTTGTTGGAGTACCTGATAAAATAGATTTTAATGTACACGTTCGGCCAATTCTTTCCGGCAAGTGTTTTGCTTGTCATGGACCGGATGCGGAAACCAGGGAAGCCGGTCTTCGTCTGGATAATCTCGAAGGGGCTACTGCCGAGTTGGAGAGCGGACACCGTGCCGTAGTGCCCGGCCGTATTGGGGCCAGTGAATTGGTGCGTCGCATCAGCAGCGAAGACTGGGAGGAAGTCATGCCTCCCCCGGAATCCAAAAAAACTTTGGAACCGCGTGAGATCGCCATTTTAAGGAAGTGGATCAGGCAGGGGGCGGAATGGAAGGAACATTGGGCGTTTATTGCTCCGGAGAAGGTCCAACCTCCTCGAAGCAACCAGACCGAAAATATCGGCAACGAAATCGATCTATTCATTCAAGATGCGCTTGCGCAAAAGGGCTTAGCGCCCGTGGCAGCGGCCGATAAGGCAGCATTATTGCGCCGAATTTCCCTGAAACTGGTCGGACTCCCTCCTTCGAAAGCACAACTGGAGAACTTTATTAATGACCCGGCGGAAGATTCCTTCGCAAAAGTAGTGGACCAGTTATTGTCATCACCACGCTTTGGAGAACGGTGGGCGAGGCATTGGATGGACCTTGTGCGCTACTCCGAAACCAGGGGCCATGAATTTGACTATCCGGTGAACGGCGCTTGGCATTACCGGGACTATTTGATTCGTGCTTTCAATGCAGATGTACCATACGATCAATTGGTCCGCGAGCAATTGGCCGGAGATTTGCTGGAAGAGCCAAGATTGAATCCTCAGACTGGTTTCAACGAATCCTTGATTGGCACTGCCTTTTACGTCCTGGGTGAGGGGAAACACAGTCCGGTAGATATCAAGGAAGAAGAACTCGACCGAATTGAAAATATCATCGATGTAACAACCAAGACCTTTCAGGCATTGACCGTTGCTTGTGCGCGGTGCCATGACCATAAATTCGATCCAATTCCCACCAAGGATTTTTATGCGTTATATGGAATTATGGAAAGCAGCCGACTTGCTATCCATCCCGTTCATAGTAATGTCCTGCTGGAGGCTCGTGCGGATTCGATCGTTCAATTGAAACGAACCATCAAGAATTTGATCGCTGAAGCCAATGGCGTAGCCGTTCGGGATGGAGCGAGAGTTATTCCCGCAAACCTTAAAAGGGAGGTAGCTGTTGCCGTTGGAGATGATTTTCAAGTTCTTGGAGATTTCCGCAATGGCGGCATGCAGGGGTGGATGGCACAAGGGGCTGTCTTTGCAAATATATTGGGTTATCCAATCGTACACAACGGCGGGTTGCGAGGTCTGCACGATGGGCAGATTTCTAGTTTAGCGGTTGGCAAAGGTTTGATTGGCGCAGTACGGTCACCAACTTTCATTATTGAGCAAGATAGTATTGTAGTAAGGGCTGCCGGAGAAGGAGCTGTATTGCGGATCATTATCGATAACTTTCAGTTGATACAGGATCCAATCCACGGTGAAATGCAGGAAAATCTCGATCACAAGGAGATGCGAGATTACCACATCGATCTGTCGCCCTGGAAGGGGCATAAATTCTATGTAGAGGTCGCCAACGGACAATACGAGAAACATGGCTTTCAAATCAAGCCGAATGCCTGGGCATCGGTCGAATACGCTGCCGTATACAATGAAGGTCATTTCCCCTATCGCGTATACCGAAACTTCCCGGAGCATCCGACCAAGTCAAGCCTATTGAAAAGATGGGTCCATGATGAGTTGACTGCATCAGATTTGAATGCATTAAACCACATGATTCAGAATGGGCAGTTGAAGAACCGGGTGGGGGGGCTATCCAAAGCGGAGCGTTACATTGATCAACTAAGAGGTCAATTGTACGATACGACTTTCTTTCGTGGAATGAGTCGCGGTGATTACATCGAATCATCGGTTTTCATTCGGGGTAATCATCATTCTTTATCCGACGAAAAAGAACCTCACCATTTCTTATCGAAAATTGGGCCAGATATACCTTTTGATAACCAGATTTCCAGCCGACTTACACTGGCAGAAGCCATCTTACACCCCGATAACCCTTTGACCGCAAGGGTTATGGTCAATCGAATATGGCATCATCTTTTTGGCCGCGGATTAGTAGAGACTGTCGATAACTTCGGCTTTCAGGGAAAGTCACCTACCCATCCCGAACTACTGGATTATCTGGCCGTGAAATTCCGTGAGGAAGGATGGTCGATCAAAGGTATGATTCGATACATTGTCTTGTCGAATGCCTTTCAGCGCTCTTCAATCGGAACCAAAGAAATTTTTGAGAAAGACCCAGAAAATCTATTGCTTTCGCATTATCCCATCCATCGTCTGGAAGCCGAGGCGATTCGCGATGCTTTATTGGCAACTTCAGGGCGCATTGACACGGCGATGTACGGTTTTCCCGTATACATTGCGTTGACAGAATTTGTAAAAGGGCGGGGTAGACCACCTTCCGGGCCAATTGACGGCGATGGACGTCGGAGCATATATCAGTCAGTACGCCGAAATTTTCTCTCTCCCTTTATGCTCACTTTTGATATGCCCGTGCCCTTCAGTGCTTTCGGGCGCCGAAATGTAACGAATGTGCCCGCTCAATCCCTGGCGTTGATGAATGATCCATTGGTGCAGGGGCAGGCAGCATTTTGGGCCCGAAGATTGATCGAGCAATATGAATCGGAAGAGGAGCGCATCAAGGCGGCCTATACCAAAGCATTTGCTCATCCTCCGTCAGAAGAAGAAATACAACAAGCAAAGCAATTTCTAGAAGAACAGTCCCGATCTTACGGGGAACTGACCGCAGCTGAAACCTTGGAAGAACAAATTTGGAAGGATTTCTGTCATTCCATTTTCAATATGAAAGAATTTATCTATGTCCGATAAACACTTTGTCAATCACGTTTATACACGTCGCCAAATGCTGAGCCTCTGTAAGCAGGGATTTGGCGGTCTGGCTTTATTCGGTCTGATGCCTTCAATGGGGTGTTCCAGCTACTCGGGGGAGACCGGCCAGAACTTCCAGCAATTGCTGCCCAATTTTCGGCCAAAGGCTAAGAACATCATCTTTCTCTACATGGACGGCGGGATCTCGCAGGTAGATTCCTTTGATCCCAAACCGCGCTTGGCGCGTGAGAATGGCGAGGACCCGAAAAAGAAATTTAAGGTGGATGCAACCCAATTTGACAATGTAGGGAAAATCTTGCAGAGCCCTTGGGGGTTTCGTCAATACGGTCAATCGGGAATTTGGGTTAGCGACCTCTTTCCTCATATATCTACGATTGTGGATGACATCGCAGTGATCCGCTCCATGATTTCTAACTTCCCGGAACATACTAATGCCAATTACTTTCTCCATACCGGACACGGCATTCAGGGGCGGCCCAGTATGGGAGCCTGGATCAATTATGGACTGGGTAGCGAAAATGACAACTTACCGGGCTACGTGGTGTTGGATGGCGGATTGATACCTCCCGGTGGGATTGACTGCTTTAAAAACGGTTTTTTACCGGCTTCTTACCAGGCCTCCATTTTGAAAGCCCAAGATCAGCCGCTGGCCAATATTAAGCCGACGGAAGCAAGCGATGCCTTACAAAGAAATAAACTGCGTTTTGCACGTAGCATGGACGAAGGCTTATTAGGTAAGATTGGAGGTGCCGGTGAAGTGGAGTCGGCCATTTCCAATTATGAACTGGCTTTTAGGATGCAGGTGTCTGTTCCCGAGCTGTCCAATTTTGACGGCGAATCAGAATTGACTAAAAAAATGTACGGCCTTTATTCCGACTATCCCCATACGGCTGCCTACGGAGCACAATGTTTAATGGCGAGGCGCCTGGTGGAAAGAGGAGTCCGGTTTATCGAGCTGACCTGCCCGAATTGTGGTCACGATCGATGGGATCAGCACGGTAACCTAAAGAAGGGGCATGAAGATAACGCTCGAGCGGTTGATCAACCCGTAGCTGCATTGATAAAAGACCTCAAAGGGCGTGGTTTATTGGATGAGACGCTGGTTGTATTTTCTTCAGAATTTGGCCGTACGCCATTTGCTCAGGGAACGAATGGTCGCGATCATAATCCCCAGGCTTTCTCCATGTGGATGGCCGGAGGTGGGATCAAAGGCGGGACCTATTACGGCCAAACTGATGATTACGGCTATCGCGTTGCAGAAAACCCGGTGGAGATCCACGATTTACATGCCACTATGCTCCACTTACTTGGCCTTGATCACGAAAAATTGACCTTCCATTTCAGCGGTCGAGATATTCGCTTAACCGATGTAGCGGGAAAGGTGATTAAGGAGGTCATTGCCTAATCGGGAGATGTCATTGGAAATTCTTATCTTGAGGTAAACCTCCGATTCATCTCGTTTCAAATTTTGCAAAATGAAAAAGCTGCTGCTATCCTTCGCTTATCTATTGGTATTTGTTTTACCATTGTTTTTGTCCTCTTGTGAAAAAGAGGAAGCTAGTATTATGATGGAGCCCAATTTTGAGATCAGCCCGGACCAGGCATTTCTGAATGGACTCAAATCCAAAATTCCATTTCTTTCTATTACTAGTGACGAAGAAGCGGACGTGATTTCCGGCTGGTTCATAAACAACCGTGCTGAATTGAGGACTTTCAGCATTAGCGGCACTTACCAATTCGACATTCGAAACGAGGAATTTTCTTCCTACTACATCGATCTGATTCACGATGCCGGGAGAACAGTAGGTAAAGTTGATATTCCGGAACTGGTGGACCAGATTAAAACTGCTCAAACCCTCGATTCGGAGTCTCATAAGAGAGGCTTGACCGAAGGAGCAACAGTGTCTCAGGCCTTTATCAGCCTTGCTCATGCGACTTACGAATCCGAAAAGGACCACGGAGAAAATTGCGGTTGCCAGGGTGGTGAAGGTGCCAGTAATTTACGTCTGGTTTATACCAATGTACTCTTACAATCTACCGGGGCAGTCGACTTTGAAGCGGATTCTGCAGAACGGCAGACCTTGGTGGCCTACATTAACTCGTTTAAGGATCAAACGGATAATTGATCCGGTGTGATCTATTTTGACCGTAGTCGCGATCGGGTATAAAGTCAAATAATGGAGCATACCCCCAGCATTTCCATTTGGTCTCCGGTTCGAAAAATACTTTTCCGGTTCATTTTCCTTTTTTTCGGACTGATCATCTTCCCTTTTCCATTAAATATTATTCCCGGTGTCAATTCCTTATTGGAGTTTTACAACAAAATTTGGGAACGAATCGCCCAATTTGTTGGCGCAAACGTATTGGGGGTTACCGAATCCTTGAAGATTACCTTTACAGGTAGTGGAGACAAGATGATGGACTGGTTACAATACTTCAGTTTCCTGATGTTGGCAGTCATTGTTACAGTCATTTGGTCCATCCTTGATCGGAAACGTCCCAATTACGAGCGTCTGCTGCACTGGTTTGTGTTGTTTCTGACCTTTTACCTGGCTTACTTCATGTTCGTCTACGGCATCATTAAGCTGTTTTATTTGCAGTTCCGGCCCCCGAATTTGGAACGACTCTTTCAAACTTTCGGACAGGCTTCTCCGATGCGGTTGTTATGGACTTTCATGGGGGCATCAGAGACCTATACAAAGTTTGCGGGCTTTAGTGAAACCATTGCCGGTGCATTTCTCGTATTTCGACGAACCAGAACTTTGGGTGCCCTCATTGCCGTCGGAGTCATGTTTAATGTCTTCATGATGAACATGAGTTACGACGTCCCGGTGAAAGCGTTTTCCTTTCAGCTGATGGCCATGGGGCTTTTTCTTGCTGGTTTGGATGCAGAGCGACTGTACCGCTTTTTCTTTTTGAATCAACCAGTGGCGCCGGCCAAAGACGATCATGTGTTCAGCAATCGGCGTGGACGACGTATCGTATTGGCCGTCCAGGTGGTGCTGGTAGGTTATATGGTAATTTCCCAAGTCGTTTCCTCCATTTCGGCACAAAAACAGTATGGTACGAAAAGACCAAAGTCTCCTTTGTACGGAGTATATAATGTGGAAACTTTCGTGAAGAATGGCGATACCATTCCACCTTTATTGACCGATATCGACCGATGGAAGCGCTTGCTGATCGATTACCCGCAATTTGTATCCGTAGTCAAGATGAACGATCATATTCAGCGCTATAACTCCGAATTAGACACGGCTAAACAGTACTTCACGTGGACCCTTGGTCAAGATACCGTCAATCGGTACGAAATGGAATACGGCCTGGTCGATGATCAATTGAAGATCGACGGCTTTTTATTGGGCGATACCCTCCGGATCCACCTGAGACGCTATCCTATGGATAACTTTGGCCTACTGAATCGCGGCTTCCACTGGGTCAATGAAGTACCATATAATCGCTACAATTACGATTGACCATCCGATTTTTTTACGGCTACAATCAGACCAGTCGACCAGTTCATCTTTGTTAGTACCAACTCCGGGTTGTTTTCCAAATCCGCTATTAGCTGTTGGGCCTTTTCGGCGTGCCCTTCCGGCCAATTGGGCTCGGGAAGCATGTCATCGATAACGAAGTAGCCGCCGGGCTTCAGAAGTGCCAGCGTTTCCTCCAACAGGCGGAATTTACCAGGCCAAGCGTCGGCAAATATCAAATCGAACCTTTGATCGCGGGCATTGGGTATCCATTCGTCTCCATCGGCACACAAAATGGTAATACGCTCATTTTTTTCAAAGATCTTTTGGGCAATGCTGACGAGCTCGGGATCATGATCAATGGAAATAACCTTGGCCTCCTTATCCATACCATCAAGAATCCACGCCAGCGATAATCCAGTACCGGTTCCCAGTTCCAGAAAAAGGCCGCCGGGTTTTGATGCTGAAAGCGTTCTTAGCAGGGATCCAGCCTGAGCGTCTGAAGGCATGGAAAATCCGATCTTTTCAGTAGCCTTCTGAATCTCGTCCAATTCAGTTGGCGGCATTAAATTAATGTGGTCTTGCACGGTGAATGATTTGAGTGAAGCCCAAAAATAATGGCAAGTTCGTCTTAGAAAAAGGCTGGAAATTTCTCTATTTACAACTTCTGGGCACCCAATTCTTGGCAGATCCAAGTCATTGCCTCGGTGGTAGAATCGAAGAAGAGGTTTGCTTCGGCTAATTGTTCGTACGGATGTGAATTTCCGACGGCAAGTGTATATATACCGGCTGTTTTAGCAGCTCTTACTCCCGCGATGGAATCTTCAACTGCAACGCCATTTTTCGGAGGTAAGCCCAGATGCGAGGCAGCAAGGAGATAACAATCCGGTGCCGGTTTGAGTTGCGTAACATCGTCGGAAGTAACAATGGCTTCAAAAAAGCGATTGACCTGTGTATTACTGAAAACAGCGGCGGCGTCGTTTTTTGAGCTGCTGGTAGCGATGGCCAATTTGCAATGAGTAGCAATGCTAACCAATCCCTCTTCAACACCGGGAAATAGTTCCGCACGTTCGCGAGCGATGCGATGATAAGCTGTTCTCTTTTGTTCTTGGAGAGCAGGAACGGTAGTGTTTATGTGGTAGGTTTTGACAGCGGAGGCAGCGAGTACGCCGTCGGACAAACCGATCCATTGTTCGAACCACTTTTCATCAAAGTGCAATCCGTATTGGGCCAGGACCTGGAACCAAGCTTCCATGTGAAGGTGTTCCGTGTTGGCAAGTGTTCCATCCAGATCAAAAATAATACCTTGTATTTCCATATATGTAGTATGGTCTAACTGCCACTCTCGGTTGGCGTTTCTTCCGGAATGACTTGCTGCTGAGTCGTATCGGGAAGGGTAGCGCCAAAGTCGATGTTGACGCCCGGACGTTTCTTTTGCAAAGCGAGTATCTCTTCTTTGGAGGCTTTAGTCTGCCATAGATAGACGTCCTTCAGGTTTTTCAATTGGCCAATGGCTGCAAGTCCCTCATCGGAGACTTCCGTGGCGTATAAGTTGAGATATTCAAGGATTTCGAGGTTTGCAATGGACTTCAACCCGGCATCGCTGATGTTGGTATTTTGTAGAAACAGGTGAATTAGATTCGGTAATTGCCCGACAACCTTGAGTTGATCATCTGTGACACCGGAGCGACTGAGATCCAGACGAACAATTTGTTTTCGTGCTTTCTTGAGCAAGTTTAACTGATCGTTGTCGATCAAGGTGTCTCCGGAGAAACTAACTTCCAAAAGGGGACTACCTTGGGCCAAAGGATAGATCTTGACGCCACTTTCCTGCAATTCCTGTATTTTTTTCGGACTGAGTGGTTTGACATCGAGACTGGCGTAAACATCTTTTGCGCCGAATTCGGCATTGAGGATTTGGCTGATCTTTTTATTGAGCTTATAATCGGCAATTTGTTTTTCGAAATCACCATCCTGGCCGATCCACCATTCCAGCAAAGCTACTTCGGATGGCAATAATTGTGGTTTGCCCTGGGGAGGCATGTGTTCTTTTTCACCGATTGGTAAATAGACCCTGGTTAGCAGGAGGCTTTGATCTGGTTTGCCAGCTACGACCAAGTCGCCATTGCGACCTCCTCTCCTCCAACCCTTGAGGCTCTCGAGGTTCAATCCACCCTTACTTTTACCGGAACTATGACAACTCCAACACTTTTGTTGCATGATGGGCTGGATGATATTTTCAAAAACGATGGCACTATCCATTGGCATATCTTTGGCGGCAGCTTGGTTGGTGCTGCCTCCAAAGATGTTTTGGACGAAACCGGGAGCAGATTCCAGGAGGTATCCTTGCCCATGGGTTAATGACCCGCCGTAATGGCCGGCAACCAGAAGGAGCAGCATATTGATGCCCCACCCCCATTTGAGTAACCGTTGGTTCTCCAGATTTCGCCTTCGTACGTAGTAAAAAATCGTAGACAAGACCGCAACGCCAATTCCAGTCCATTGATGCAGGTTGATCAACCCCGCTTCATAACCGCCGTTTAAGGAGAGGAAATATCCCATGAGAGCGGCGATGATGGCGGTGATGGCACCGGCACCAAGTAGGAAATTCGTCGCTGAATTCAATTTCAGTTCCGGTTTTCTCCAATTCAGCCATTCGATGCCAAACGCTGCAATCAGTAGGCCAATGGGAAGGTGCAAGAATAGCGGATGAAACTTACCGATGAATTCCATTTTGTTTAGTTTTTCGTTTGATGCTCTTGTTTAGATGGCCCAAGTTTTTCCTACCTCCTCGAAAGGTATACAAGGCTCCCAAACGCCCGGTACCGGATCAAATAGCAACATTTCCTTTGCTACTCTTTCCGAGGTAAAGAAACCGGCGATCACCATCTGCTTCAATTGCAGGAAAAAAGTGTTGCGATCGTAAGTCTCATCTCCTGGTTTAGGCGGATTGGCTTTAATGGCCGCTTTAGCGGTTTGGTCCAATTCGTTCAGCATTGCCAAGCGTTGATCACCACTCAGCAAGTCGATCGATTTGCCCTGACCATCCATAGCCATTTGATTGAGGTCGTTCAAGCCGGTATTGAAATTCTGTTGTTGTTTTTCCTTAAAACAACTTTTGACTACGGCATCGATGTAGCGGTGTACCAATACGTCTTTGGCACCCGGGCCAGAGTCTGAGGCGGGGAGCATTGTTTCGCCAATTTCGGCGAGCCACCTTCCCTGTTCTTCACTTAAAAATTCCGGTACCCATCCCGGTGCGGTTTCTGCTTCGCATCCCGATAATATACCTTGCAATACGGAGGCCGAGAGTGCGTAGCCTGATAATAATGCGGTTCTTTTTATTACTTCCCTTCGGGTCATTTTTGTTTTGTTTAGTGGTTGATGGTTTAGAGATTGCCTTTTTTCAACTGCTCTACTGCATAATTGGCTGCTCTGGCAGTCAAAGCCATGTACGTCAATGAAGGATTCACACAGGAGGCGGAGGTCATGCAAGCACCATCCGTCACAAAGACATTTTTGACATCGTGCATAGCATTCCATTTATCCAAAACCGAGGTCTTTGGACTGCGTCCCATACGCGCCGTGCCCATTTCGTGGATGCCTAGTCCGGGCCAGGATTTGCTGTCGTAGGTCTGAACCTCTTTGGCACCAGCTGCTTCTAGCATCTCGGCGGCAGCCTCCATCATTTCGGGGCGCATTGCCTTTTCATTTTCTTTCCACTCAACGTCCATTGTCAATGTGGGCAAGCCCCATTTATCTCGTACTTCTTCGTTGAGTGTTACTTTATTTTCATGGTAAGGCAAGCACTCTGCGAAGGCGGTCAGTCCCATTTGCCACGGGCCGGGCTGTACCAGTGCGTTTTTAAGATCTTCGCCGAGCGACATGTCCATTTCTCTTACACCGCGCATCCAATTGACCCGGCTGGCACCTCCTTGGTAGCCAAAACCTCTTACGTAATCCTTACGTCTGCTACTGCGATCGATGTTCTGGAAGCGTGGAATATAGACTCCTCCAGGTCTGCGACCTTTGTAGTATTTATCATCGAAGTCATAGAACCGACCGCGTGCGCCGCAACGGAAGTGATGATCCATCACATTGTGACCCAATTCTCCGGAGGAGTTTCCTAGACCATCGGGGAAGACATCTGATTTTGAATTCAGCAGAATTTGGGTGGTTCCCAAGGCCGATGCACAGCAGAAAATTACTTTGGCAAAAAACTCCTTGGTTTCTTTTGTTTGGCCATCGATGATCCGCACACCGGTCGCTCGCTTGGTCTCCTTATCGTAGATGATGCCATGGACGATCGAGTGAGGTCGTAAAGTCATATTGCCAGAGGCTTGCCCGGCTGGGAGCGTAGAGGCATTACTACTGAAATAGGCTCCAAAGGGACACCCACGAATACACCGATTGCGATACATACACTTGCTACGGCTACCGTGAATTTTGGGATCGGGAGCGGTCAGGTGAGCAATTCGCCCTTGGGTAATGACACGGCCATTAAAGTTTTCAGCTACTTTTTCGCGGACGTGTTGTTCGACGCAGTTCAAACCCATTGCTGGTTGAAAGACCGAATCGGGGAGTTGTGGTAAATTTTCCTTAATACCGGTCAAACCAATGAATTTTTCTACGTGGGCATACCACGGTTCGATATCTTTGTAACGAATGGGCCAATCTACGCCATGTCCGTCGCGAGCGTTGGCTTCGAAGTCAAGATCGCTCCAGCGATAGGAATGACGACCCCATAAAAGAGAACGTCCACCGACGTGATATCCCCGCATCCAGTCGAAACGTTTGACTTCCGTATACGGGTTTTCATCGTCCTTTACGAACCAGTGTTTAGTGGATTGCCGGACGGTATATCCGGTGCGATTTTGCTTTTGGTAATGTTTTTCGATCTCTTCGATTGGCACCCGGTCTCCGATGGGAGAGTCCCAGGCTTCAAAAGCTGCGGTGGGATAATCTCCATGGGGAACGTCTCGTCCTCTTTCGAGCACCAGCGTTTTTAATCCGTTTTCCGAAAGTTCTTTTGCTGCCCAGCCACCGCTTATTCCGGAACCAATGACAATGGCATCATAAGTAACCTCTTCATTTCCTTTTGAGTTAAAGAACATATGTCTTGTTTTGAGTGTTTTGACAAAAAAGTCGGCTAATGTAGTCGTTTGGGACCTGGTAAAAACCAGTTAGGCTTTTTGAGAAAGGCTAAGAGTTTTTGTTCTCGATAGGCAAATTAGGAAAATTTGTCAAAAATACAATAAGTCCAAATCACAATTATTTTATTCGCAAATAAGAGTGTTTGCCATACGTCCTGCTGTATATTTCTCTCTTGAAATGATAATGCACTTATGATCTAATCTGTGACTACCGACGAAAAATCTGCTCTCCGTACCCTTTAATTTACTTCAATTTCATCGACGAACAGCCATGCTTCATGACCTCCACCTTGCAAACCGTCTGGGATGAGGCCAAAGCGTTCGACCTGGACCCGGAGAAATCGCCCGGTCTTTTCTCCCAAATCAACCTGTATCGTTTTTGTTTTATCCAGTGTTTCTTCAAAGACATTCAGTGTTCCAGCTTCTTTGAAGTTTTCTCCCTCTTCAGACAATGAAATGACTACCTTTTTGGGTAAGTAAATCCACTGTCCATTGCCATTGAAAAAGCGCATTTGGACGGAGTTGACAACTTCGGAAGCGCCCAGGTCGATGGTAGCCACCAAATCGGCGCCACTCCATCCCAGCCATTCCCCGTCACCATATCTTTGTGAACTTCCTCGAATGCCATTGATCAAGGCCTGTTTCCCACCTAAGCTATATGCAGGTGCTGGTGGGGTTTCCAATAAGATGGTTTTGCCGGCAGCTTTGTGCATTTTGAAATCCAGCTGACTGGTTCGACTGATCTTTTCATCTTTTTCGAAGACGGCGGCGCTTACTACCTGATCATTAGCAATGACTAGTGGGGTGTTGTAGGTAGAGGAGGTTGAAGAGGGTTCAGAACCATCGGTCGTAAAACGGATGTTGGCAGTTGGGTGGATGGTAGTCATGGATAGGTTTAGTCCATTTTCGTTGGGCGTGATCTTGCTTTCAATGTCCAATATGTGATTCGCGTAATTTACATTTAGCTCATCCAACCTCTTGAAGTGATGACTCAGCCGCTGGGCAAAATCGTCATAATCCTTGTTCTCCAGCTGAGACCATACAACTTCCGCCAGTGCAATGGCCCGGGGATAAACCATGTATTCCGCTTTTTCTCCGGTTGGAATGTATTCCGTCCATAAATTGCCTTGGGCTCCAAGGATGTGTTTTGATTCTGCTTCTGTCAATTCTTCGGGGATTGGCTCATAGTTGTATACTTTGTCCAATGGAATGTAGCCACCGATGGCCAAGGGTTCGTCATCCGATCGCGACTGATAATAATCAAAATAACAGTGGGAGGTGGGCGACATAATGACATCGTGACCTTGTCTTGCCGCTGCGATTCCCCCTTCGATTCCTTGCCAAGACATGACGGTTGCATTGGGTGCTAGTCCACCTTCCAGGATTTCATCCCAGCCAATAATTTGTTTTCCCTTACTGTTGATAAATTTTTCCATTCGCTGAATGAAGTAACTCTGCAAACCGTGTTCGTCTTTGAGTCCTTGTTCCTTGATCAGTTGCTGGCAAAAAGCACTGTTTTTCCACTGCAATTTTGGTGTTTCGTCGCCACCGATATGGATGTAAGGACTGTTTGGGAAGAGCTCTATGACTTCCAGAATAACGTTTTCCAGAAATTCGAATGTCGCTTCGGTCGGGCAAAATACATCGTTGTAGATCCCCCACTTATTACCGGTTTTGAAAGGGCCTTCGTGGCAAGCCAGTTCCGGGTAGGCCGCCAGTACCGCCAGCGAATGGCCGGGCATTTCAATTTCGGGAATGACGGTGACAAAACGGCTTTCGGCATAAGCTACTACCTTTCTGATCTCCTCTTGGCTGTAATACCCACCGTAGCGCTTCCCATCGAACTGGTGCGGTTGGTCGTTGTAGTGGCCGATCAGCGTTTCGTCTCGGAAAGCGGAGATTTCCTGGAGTTTTGGATATTTCTTTATTTCAATACGCCACCCCTGATCTTCGGTGAGGTGCCAATGAAAACGGTTCATTTTATGAAGGGCTAGCAGATCAATGAACTTGTAAATAAACTCGACCGGAAAAAAATGGCGCCCGACATCTAGATGAAGACCACGGTAGCTGAATCTTGGCGCATCCTGGATGGTAACGACCGGTACTTTCCATTGAATGGCATCGACTGCTTTCTGGCTTTCGATTTCGGCGGGTAATAACTGGCGTAGTGTCTGGATGGCGTAGAAGGCACCGGCAGCTTGCTGGGCAGTGATGTGGATTTTTTCTGGAGTGACTTCTAAATGATATCCTTCTGCGGCCAACGATTCGGCCAACTCGATGATGATTGTATTGGATGAGGCATCATCGTTTGTCGTTTCCAGGTCAAAGCCGGTTGCGGTACGGATCAGGTCCGAAAAATAATCGCCCAGCCCCAACAATGCAGGGTCGTTATTGGGCAATCGCAATTTTGTAGAAGCGTTGAGATTAAAGAAGCCTTTTCCCGAGATTATGGAGGACGGCGCGGGAATGACCTGAATATTATTGGTTGTTTGGTTTTGTTCCATTGTACAATTCGAAAGTACTGCAAGGATTAGCAGCAAGGTGAAGGATGTTGGCTTTATCATGATTGAATGATTGATCAGGGGGCTAACATACAAAATCTTGGAGATTTGAACCTAGGTCTCTCAAAAGAGAGGAAATTACTTTGTAAGCGGAACTTATATGACAGCTCCCACCGTTTAAATCCTGTAAGCAAGAAAGTGTTTGAATGAATGAACTGACGGAATTTCTAAAGGCGCTATTCACTAAAGGGAGTGTGGTAGTAAGCAATAAGTTGAAAGCATTTTCCAATGTCGATCGATTGGAAGCTGCGGCTGTTCTGGAACGATTCAGTCGATTAGATCGGTTAGAGATGCCCGGCGAAATGCCGGCTTTTGATCGGGAAGCTGCTTTGTGGGCCGCAACATTTATTTATCGGTCTGCTCAGTTGATCCTGTTGAGAGATGAAGCAGCAGCGTCTATTCCTAAATACTTGGTCGACTTTCCCGGATCTAGAGACGTGGCTGCTAATTACTCGGTGGATCTGTCATTTCGCTTTCTGCCCGATGTAATCAAGTTGGCGAAGGGTTTGGCTCCCGGTGATCCCCTGGTAGCAAAATTGGAACAAACGGCGAATCTTTGGCCACTGTCCAACCCCTCGATACGCTTGGAGGGCGTCTCGGAAGATCTTGAAAAAATCCTGGATCACCCGACATTAAGCCTGGTTTTTGTAGATCGGGTTATTGCTGCAAAAAATCGACACGTACTGAAGCATGTGTCAATCCGGGCATTGATCGGAGCAGCATTAGGGGAGCATGCCGAAAAAGTGTGGCCAGAGAGCCAGTTTACAAGCACCAATTGAACGTCAACAGCGGCTAAGTAAGCATGTTTAGAAAGCTAATACCTAAACCAATAATGAAAATGAATTTCGAAAGTGTAGATCGGCTGAATGAGGTGTTGGAGGCACTGAAACAGACCTTCGTCGGGAAGAATGAAATCCTCGATTTGATGGGGGTCTGTTTGGTAGCTCGCGAGAACTTGTTCTTACTCGGCCCTCCGGGCACGGCAAAAAGTGCTATGGTGCGAGAACTAGCCAAGCAGGTTCAGGGCAAAACCTTTGAGTATCTGCTTACCCGATTTACGGAGCCCAATGAATTGTTCGGTCCGTTCGACATCCGGAAGCTACGAGAAGGCGACTTGGTGACGAATACGGAAGGCATGTTGCCGGAAGCGGAGTTGATCTTTTTAGATGAATTGCTCAATGCGAATAGTGCCATTTTGAATAGTTTGTTAATGGTGTTGAATGAACGGGTTTTTCGGCGTGGAAGAGAAACCAAGTCCCTGCCTGCATTGATGATTGTCGGCGCTAGTAATCAACTACCGGAAGACGAAGCGCTGCAGGCATTGTTTGATCGGTTTTTAGTTCGCGTACGCTGCGACAATGTCGATCCGCAATCATTGAATCGCGTTTTGGAAGCGGGATGGGCGCTGGAACAAAGGGAAAAAACCGAAACAGTCGGTCTCGCGGCAAGTGAAATTCGGAGCTTACAACAAGCTACCAACGAGGTGGACTTGACACCCATCCAGCCGCTGCTGATCGAGTTGGTTCAACAGTTGCGGAATGCCGGCGTCAAATTGTCTGATCGGCGTGCCGTAAAGTTGCAGCGTTTGATCGCGGCCAGCGCCTTGATCTGCAAAAGAACCACGGCACAGGCTTCCGATCTTTGGGTTTTGAGATACATCTGGGACGTGGAAGAGCAAAGGGAGATCATCGCTGGTATTGTTCAACACGGCATGAAGGACCAGCCGGCAGAAGGGCTTGAGCATCCGCAGTCAAATCAAAACCAATTGCCGGACGCCGATAAGATTTACGAAGAAGTACTGCAATTGCGAGAGAAATGGCTGGATCTTGATTTACCGATGTCTGAGAGATCCATCATTAAGGACCGCTTGCGTTATTTGGACGGGAGAATTGCCTGGATAACCAATGAATCGCAGCGCGAATATGTTCAAAAGCCAGTGGATGATTTATGGCGCGAGATAATCGGAAGAAAATGAAGCACTGGGTATTTCAAATAGCGATCAAAGACCGAAGTGCCCTTGGGGCCGTTCGTTGTTTTCCGGGACTGATGGTAAAGGAAAAAGCCGATGGTTTGTGGTTGGAATTGCCAAAGACTACCGAGCAGGTTCCCCGGGAGATTCGAAAGTTGCCTTTGCAGCAAACTTTCACATTGGATGCTGAAGGCAATCTTTTTCCAGTAGGGAAGCAAACACCGATTGCTACCAATTGGCAGTTAACGGCAGCGACCATCGCTGAATTTATGCCGGTGTCTCTGCCAGTTTCCGCTTTTCCTGCGCAAGTAGATCGGGTATTTCGCTCGAAGTTGGTGTCGTCTGACCGCGAACGACAAGTGGTGGGGCTCCTGGCTAATTGGGAACCCTTTCTACATTATGTATCCCTAGCAGCCAAAGCTCGTTTGGGAAAACTCCAATTTGCCGTTTCCGAAAATCGAGAAGTTCTCGTTTTGGGAGGACCGGTACCAACCATTCCCGGGCAGGCACTGTGGTCGATGCAAGAAGTTTTGCTGCCTGCGGGATTGGATTTTGAATATTCGGGCTTGCTGCCCTTGTTTAAAAAAAAGTATCTGGCGAAAGGAGGTGCTTTTGGCTTGTTTCGAGAAGATGGAAGTTGGGAAAGAATTGATAAAGATGCGTTTCAGGCTGTGACCAGAAGTGCAGTCAGAATAACGGATAAAACCTTAAAAGGGAATGGAAATGGACCATAAATCAATTGCCCTTTTCCAAGCACCAGAACGCTATTTTTGGACGTGGGCGGACGGGGGAAAAGTGGTCGAGTGGAATGATTTACCAAGCGCTTTTTTCAGGGAGGATCTGGAAAAATCAGAAGAACTGTACGTGCTGCTGGATGCGAAAGCTCAGGCATCCTATCTAGATATGACGAAAGGCCTACAAGGAAAAACGATCTGTTTTCGGGCCGATCTGGAAAATTTATTAGAGAAATTGGGTAAAACAGGAATGCCTGGAGTGGATACGATCCTGCTTTTGATGGCCGCCTGTATGGATGGTTGGCGTCATTCCGATGCCCGGATGCTTTTTTGGCATTTGACCTCTTTTTCCGTGAAGGTAGGAGACTTCCCTTTTGATTCAGAAGCGATTCGACTGCTTGCCTCGGCCATGCGATTGTTGGATTTGGTTTCAGAATTGCCCGCAGAATTGAAAAAAGGGCGGGCCAGAGTTCTTTTGTTTGGAGAATTGACAGCCGCCATGAAATATGTTATCGGGCCTGAAAAAGCAAAAGAAGCAGTGTTGCTACTAGGAACGGGCCTTCACGATCAACAATTGCTTCAACCCTTACCAGAAAGGGCGCCAGGACAAATCTTACCGGCACTCATTGACTTAACGCGGGCAGGGCGGGCTTTTAGAAGCAGGGAAGACCTGGAGTTGAAACTGAGAACTGGATTGGATGCCTTGCCGCCGCCGATAGATTTAGAGATCGAAGAACTGGACTTGTTGACCAGCCTGGCACAGAATGAACAAACGGCCGGCATCGCTCGTCTGACCAATCGATTATTGGCTGCTATTCATATTCCCGCTCAGCTGGTGGATGCCAGTGAACTTCCAGTTGGCGGGGTCTCGGATATTACTAACAAGGGAAATTTTGATCGTCTTTTAATTAGTGAATTGGCCCATGACGATCTAACATTAATGTCTCGTTTGATCAATAATGAAGCATTGTTTTTCAGACGAGAATCACCACCTGCGCCGAAGACCAAGGAACGAATCCTCTTGCTGGATACCACGCTGAGGATGTGGGGTATGCCGAGAGTTTTTGCGATTGCTGCTGCTTTGGCGTGTGCACAAAAGGATCTCCAACAAATGAATACTTCCGCCTTTGCGATGGGAGGAGAACAGTTCACGGAAGTAGATCTGAAAACGAAGGAAGGCGTAGTAAAAGCCCTGGAACAGGTTGATGGGGCAATGAGCTGTGTGAACGGGTTATTGGCTTTTCAAGCGGAAATACCTCCGGTACCAGGGCAGGAAAGAATATTCATTACTTTGGAAGAGCAAATAGGGGCGTCGCTGACCGGAGACCTTCGAAAATCGTTGGATTTTGTCATTGGTCTGAAACGAGATGGCAGCCTCTATTTTTATCGGGTGTTGAATGGTCGTCTGAATTTGTTGAATCAGGCTAAATTTGATTTGCCCTCACTTTTGTTCAAGAAAGACAAGTCCATTCCAACTCCTTCCGGAAGTTCTGTCCTACCAAAATTGGTTTATGAGCAGGTGTTTCCCCTGAATTATCCCACATTTGGCTATCGACCAACCGGAGAAAACTGCATGGGGAATTACGAATCCGGCTTCCTGGGAGTTACACCCCGTCAGCGGGTTTTGTTCTGGTCACAAAGATATAAGGGGGCTAGAGAGCTGTTGAGCTTTATCGAAAAAGGGCAATATTTCTTTATGCCCATAAGCAGCCGTGTATATGGGCTTTTCGTGAATGACCCGGTACTGAAAGTTTCTAAATACTACCGTTTTGACTTGGAGCAAGAGACGGTTGCTGAGGTAGAGTTGTTTGAAAAATTGCCGATTATCCGTGATATATATCACAAAGGAGCAAGTTGGTATGTCGAGTCGAACCAAGTCTTCGAGATAGACCCAGATTCTGCTAGAATACTAGAAAAATTGAGCGAACCAGGGGTCAAGGCCCTCAAGAGGAATGCTCGTGATTCACAAGATTATCGCAGTGATATTGAGCTAGAGGTCAAAGGAATTAGGAAATTCATCTACAATCGCTACAATGTG
>JANQRV010000351.1 GCA_028284395.1 Saprospiraceae bacterium | reverse complement strand
ACGACGGATCTGGCTGGAACACGGCCACGGTAGGTGACTGGTTCGGAACCGGTAACATCGATGATACGGGTAGACTTGGTAAGTACAACATTGGCACCGAGCACGGCTTCCTTTTCTACTCTAACTCCTTCCACAACAATACTCCGTGATCCAATGAAGCAATTGTCTTCAATAATGGTAGGGGAAGCTTGTAGGGGCTCGATCACTCCTCCGATTCCCACTCCGCCACTCAAATGTACGTTGCGTCCAATTTGGGCACAGGATCCAACCGTAGCCCAAGTATCGACCATTGATCCGCTACCAACCCATGCTCCTAAATTAACGTAACTCGGCATCATGATGACACCCTTCTCAAGAAAGGCTCCATGGCGGGCAATGGCGTGCGGTACGACGCGTACTCCTAGTTCCGCGTAATTCTTTTTCAGCGGAATTTTATCGTGAAACTCAAGCGGTCCAACTTCGATTGTGTTCATTTGCTGGATTGGGAAATAAAGTACAACGCCTTTTTTTACCCAATCATTGACTTGCCATTCTCCATCGTGGGTTGGTTCAGCTACTCTGATTTCTCCTTTGTCTAAAAGGTTTAATACTTCCCGAATGGCTGCCTGTACTTTTTCTTCTTTTAAGAGAGACCGGTCTTCCCAAGCTTTTTCAATCGTTTTCTTGAGTTCTTGCATTTATTTCAGCATTTAACGTATTCTAAAGCCGCAAAAATAAAAACTAGTATTCCAAAACGACCATTTTAACCCGATTTTTCTTTTCGCTGGGGATTAACAGCGAGCTATTGCTGATTTGGACTGCATCTCGAAAGCGAAGCTTTAGTTCGAGGTTTTCCGTATTGAGGATGCTGTTGCGCTCATAATCTCCGTTGCCTTTGAGAATATACTCGCTGACCGTATTTTCATTTTTGATTTCGTCATTAAATAGGAATTTAAGACTACTCGGGGTCTTAAATAGAAAAAAGGAGGAATAAATGCCGTTGTCATCTTGTGAAAACTGCTTTTTGGGTAAGATCGTCTTCCAATGGGTTTCGCCGGTTGGATGAATGGATATGACAAATAAATCATCAAAGTAATAATCTACCATAAAGCGGCGCGTTAGATCGTAGTAACGTCCGGAGCCGGATGCGGAACGGCGTTCGAGTTGACGATTTTTCTCCCCGATTAGCAGGATACCTCCATCCCGCCGCAGCACAATATCCTGGATCGTGGCTTCTAAAATACCTTTGCTCTTGTCGATTTCTTTTCCGGCGATATCGGAGACGAAATCCTGATCGAATTCCTGAAAATTGAGTAGGTATTCACCGCTGTTTCGAGGGATGTTCAGATAGAAGAAGCCATTACTACGTGCGAGGTTTTTTTCAGAATACAGCCCTCCGGCTACGATTCCTCCATTTAAATTATCGTAGTCAAAGAATACGTCGTATGTAAGAAGGTCATTTAGACTGACCTTATTGATTTGCCAGTTCTTGGTGTCGGTTCGAAATTCATGGACTTCGTAATGGTGCTCTTTGCGTTTTGATCGAAAGTTATCTTTATTGAGCATGAAGGCAAAATCGCCATTATTATTGATGATTGCTTGTAAAAATTCAAGATTGAAGTCCATGTCGTCGGGAGATGTGGTCGTATCCCAGAGGACTTCCATTTTTTCGACATCGTAAGTGACGGCTCGAATGTTTTTGATTTTCTCAATTTGATAAATACAAATTTTGCTGCGATCCTCAGAGCGGATGATCTCAAAGTCCGGGGTGAAGAAGAGCACGCCGTAGTTTTTGATGGTAACCGAATCAATCAGGCTTGCGCCAGCATCGTATTTGTGTGCTTTAAGAATGGTTTGACCCTTGTGCCGGTAGCGGTAAACGACCGTCCAGTCATCTTTCGACCAAATAACACTCAGAACTTTTGGCTGCCTCTTGTCTAATTCTAATTCCTTTGACCATATTTCCCGAAGGGCTTCATTGAAACCTTGTACCTCCACTTCGGTTGGCCGGTCCTGTAAAAACAGCACCCGGTTCTTTAATTTACCAACGAGTTCATAAGACACTGCATTTCTGAGAGGGATTTCTTCGGAAACCGTAATTTCCTGTGCAATTAGAAAAGTGGGAAGCAATAGCAGTGGAATGATCAAGTATTTGAACATCGTCATAACAATCAGATTTTTTTATAGAGATTACTCAATATGCCAAGTTAAGGACAGCACAAAAGAAATTGAGTAACTGCAAAATAAAGCAAGTTCAATTTAATAAAACCCGTAGGTTATTAAAAAATAAATGACTTGATATTGGCGGAATCTGTAAATTCGCAGTCATTGTCGAAACAATTATTTCATATTCGGCATTAATCGAATTTTGCGATGAGTAAGAGAAATAAACTGCAAAAGTTTGCGGAATTGTTGGCCCTGCCAAATGTCTATGAGAATTTTGATCCCAAACAGCCAGTGCTTCTTGGGCAAAATGGAGAAACAAGAGATTTAAAGGGGAAATGGTCGCATGATCACTTTCAGAATAATCATCCAATTACCTTGGAACTAGCATGTGGCAAAGGTGATTATACCCTTGGATTGGCCAGGCGATTTCCCAATCGGAATTTCATCGGAGTAGATATTAAGGGATCGAGAATTTGGAAAGGAGCTACCACAGCCTTTGATGAAAAACTATCTAATGTGGCGTTTTTGAGGACGCGAATCGAACAGATTGCATATTTTTTTGCTGAAAATGAGATTGATGAGATTTGGATTACTTTTCCGGATCCATTTCTCAAAAAAAGTAAGACCAATCGACGGTTAACGGCCCCCAGGTTTCTCGATGAATACCGTAAAATACTAAAAGAAAATGGAGTCGTCCACTTGAAGACTGATGAAGTCCGTTTATACGATTTTTCGCTGGAAGTATTGACTGAATATCCACACGCGGTTCTTCTGGAACAGAACAAGAATATATATGCAGGAACATTGACTCTGCCGGAGCTAGAAATTAAAACTTTCTATGAAAAGATGCATCTGGCGGATGGACGCACCATCAAATATTTGTCTTTCAGGTTATCATAGGAACATTTTTCAGATGGTAGCGGCCGATTAAAACGCATTTAACCGGCCGCCTTCCACTTATCTTTGCCAGAAACTATTTATTCAATACCTAGCTTGGCTTTGACCTGAGCACTGATATCCATCGAGTCTTCGAAGTACAGAAGAACCTGCTGGTCAAAAATAAATTGGAAACCTCCTTCCTTTGCAACAGAGGCGATGGCGTCATTCACTCTCTTATAAATCGGCTCCAGCAATTCATTCCGTTTGGTTTGAATTTTCTGGACCATCTCTTGTTCAAACTTCTGAATCTCCTGCTGACGACCTTCTAGTTTCTTGCCTTCCTCTTGTTGTTGTAATGGAGAAAGGGTTCCTTGCTCTACTTTTTGCTGAATCTCGGCATAATCCTTTTGCAATTGCTCAACCATACCTTGTCCTCTTTTCTGCAATTGCTTTTGCAGAGCCTCCAATTCAGAGTCGGCTTGCTTAACCTCAGGTAATTGCGCTAGAATAGCCTGAGAATTGATATAGCCAAACTTCTGTGCGTGAAGTGTAATAGTCATGCCGGCAAGCGCTAAAACTAAAGCGCTGATTTTCAATAATTTCTTCATTGCCTTTTAAATTTATTAATGATGTCTGAGTTAATGAGTTTGCAAAAATATAGTTTGAATTCGAAAAGTTGGTAAAATGAATTCATTTTTCCTTTTCAAATCCTTTTACAATTGAGGCCTCTATTTCAATCTTTGTAAAATATCCTGTGTTTTATCAAACTCAGGGTTCGAGAAAATCATACCTGCACCTCCCGATTTGTCAAAGATAAAGTCGAAGCCTCGATCATTGGCATATTCTTCAATGGCAGCATAAACTCGATCCTGTATTGGGCGAACCAACTCCTGTCTTCTTTTGAAGAGCTCACCTTCCGGACCAAATCTATCTTTCTGTAGATCACGTACTTCTTTTTCTTTAGCCATGATCTCGTCTTCGCGCTGTTTGCGCGCTTCATCACTAAGTAAGACTTGCTCTGCCTGGTAGCGGTTGTATAGCCCCTTGATTTTATCGTATTCTTGTGCAATCTCCTGACGCCAGGTTGCTGCAGTGCGATCCAATTCATCTTGCGCCCCTTTGTATTCTTCAATGCTTTCGAGGATTTGATTGACATCGACAAATGCCATTCGCTGTGCGTACATAGCGGAAAAACCCAAAAAAGTCAGTATGGCTGCAAAAAATGTTTTTTTCATAGTGAAAGATTTATTGATTGTGCGAATCATGAGGTTTATAAATTTAGTTTTGTCATTTTTATTAATCACTTCAAAATTACAAGATTATCAAAAGCTTTTACCGTTAGACCATATTCTCAATTTGAAGGTCACAATTGGAATTGGCGAGCAAAAATAGCCTATTTTATATAAATAGCTCTTTTTAAACGATTTGAACATTAAGTTGGTAACTCTCTGATTACCAGCTTTAACTTATGTTTAACTAAGTGGTTAACAGTTTTAACGGGCAGAATCCTTGGCGTATTGGTTAAGATATTATTAAAGCGAAATAATCAGTAATATTCCAATAATGATGCCCGTTTTGGAATCGTCCATTTTAAGTAAGGGGTCAAATTTGGTTTATGATTCTGATCGAGGGGATTTTTTTCTTTGACAAGGCGCAAAAACCGGAGTTATGCCAGAGCATAATGAGGATTTTTGTAACACCGTCAAAGG
>JANQRV010000349.1 GCA_028284395.1 Saprospiraceae bacterium | reverse complement strand
CCACCGGTGGCAAAGAAGCATGCAGTTCGGCCGAAGTCAATTCTTCGTAGGAAATCTCCAACGCTCTTGACAAAGCCTTGATCTTTTCATCTTTCGGATATTTTTTCCCCTTCTCAATTTCGTTGAGATAAGAGACCGACAAACCCGATTGCTCCGACAATTCAACAAAAGAAAGATTTTTTTCCTGTCTTTTTTGCCGCACCTTCAATCCAAAAATTATCCGCTGATTATTTGATTTACTTCCCATAAACAGTAAAATTACAACTCTTATTTTTGCTTTTCAAAATCATCATTCACCGTATGCAGTCATTGAAGGAGAATTACGTCGCTCGTCAAGCTGATTTCAAGTCTCGAGAAGAAGCACTACACATTAAATACAACCGCTACGCTTTTGTAAGGCTGGCTTTCTTTTTGGCAGCATTCGGCATGGCCTTATGGCTGGGAAATTATCACTTCCTCTTTGGGATTGGCTTTTTTATGTTTTTTTTAGTAGGCTTTTACCGTTTCATCAAATGGCATCAAAACGTCAAAACACAGGAAAAACACAATAAATGCCTGTCTATTGTCAACTCGAATGAAGTTTTAGCACTGGATCACAACATCCAACAGTTTGGAAACGGTGAAACTTTCATTGATCCGACTCATAGCTATGCACTCGACCTGGATGTTTTTGGTCCCCATTCTTTCTTCCAATATGCCAATCGAACCGTGAGCACGCTAGGGAGGAAACGATTGGCGTCGTACTTAAAAAACACTGCCAGCGAGGCCGAGATATCTCTTCGACAAGAGGCCATTAGGGAACTAGCGCCCGCACTGGAATGGCGTCAAAACTTTCAGGCTTACGGTATGGAAACCAATGACTCATCCGAACACGTAAAGGCGATGGAAATTTGGCTGGAGCAACCTCCATTTGTGCTGGGTAATCGTCTTTACGAGATTGGATTGTACGCAATTCCGATTTGGACCCTGGTATTTCTCATAACCATCGCGCCATTTTACCCTTGGTACTTTAGTTTATTGTGTTTGCTGCCCGCAGGTTGGTTACTCAATAAGACGGTACAAAAAGTCAACGAGACCCACAATCAGACGAGCAAGGCCGACGAAATGCTGGCGAATTATGCACTCATCATTCGACACATTGAAAACCATCACTTCGACAGCGAAAAACTAAAGCTTCTCAAACAAGTCTTCTTTTCCCGCAACCAGTCTGCCTCCAAGGCACTGAAGCAACTGTCGTATACCATTTCTCAGTTAAACGTGCGATACAATGCCTTTACCATTCTCTTAAATCTCGGAGGTTTGTGGGACCTGCAATGGGTTTATCGACTGGAGAAATGGAAAGCCCGACATCGGGAACAATTGTTGCGCTGGTTTGAAGCCATGCAGGAGTTTGAGGCCGTGATCAGTCTCTCCACCGTATACTACAACAATCCGGATTGGACCTTCCCTACCATCAATGACCGTCCGGAATTGGTCGGAGATGAACTCGCCCACCCGCTGATACATCCAAACAATCGCATTGCCAATGATTTTTCGACGCCACTGGTGGGACACATCAAGTTGGTAACCGGCTCCAATATGGCCGGCAAAAGTACTTTTCTCCGAACGGTCGGCCTGAATATTGTTTTGGCGATGGCCGGCGCTCCCGTTTGTGCCCGTTCGTTCCGTCTTCCTCTAATCAATGTCTACACGAGTATGCGCACCCAGGATGCGTTGCACGAAAGTACGTCCTCTTTCTTTGCCGAATTAAAACGCTTAAAGTTCATCATCGATGAAGTTGGGCGATCACAAAAATCCGACTATCTCCCCTATTTCTTGTTGGATGAAATTCTAAAGGGAACCAATTCGAAAGATCGGCACACCGGCGGAGAAGCATTGATCCGGCAAATGATCAAAGCCGGAGGAGCGGGCATTATCGCAACCCACGATCTGGAACTAGGAAAATTGGAATCGGAATACGAAGGCCGAATCGAAAATCTATGCATGGAAGTCGAGATCGAAAATGGGGAACTGGATTTTGATTACAAATTGAAAAAGGGCGTCAGCCAGAGTTTCAATGCAACTTTGCTCATGCAGAATATGGGAATCGAGATCCAATAGCGGCCCAATAATACTCCAAATCCAACCACTCCAGTGAAGCATCGTTTTCAACAATGAATGCTTCCATTTCCCTTCGTTCGGGATAGTTCTTCAATACCTCAAAAGTTCTACCATCCTCCAATTGCCGCATCTGATAGCTATTCCCCCGATCATCCTTTCGATGGATCGGTGTACTGTTTCCCGTCACATATTTATTGTCGATGAAGATTACCTTGCCATCTGCCGTTAGAAGTCGAAAACAATCTTTGAGAAACAGGGACAATCTTTGGCGAGGAATATGCGACCAGATAAAGCCCCCGAATATGGCTTGAAATTTCTTTTCGATCTTACCGAGTTGATTGTAATCAGCCTGCGAAAAATGGACAGCCGAATTTCCGTAATCTCTTGTTTTGGCAATTTCCAATACGGTAGGATTGATGTCAAAGGCATGAATGGATTGGGCTGTCTGTGCCAGGTGAGCTGTCCAATAGCCCGTACCACAGGCAATTTCTAGAACAGAAAGGTCGGCAAAAGCTTCTGGTATCCAGGTTTTGATCTTGGTCAGATCTTTTTGTCTTTCGGGTTTTGCATAGACTAGATCGTGCTCCTTGGCCCGCTCTCGGTAGTATGTGATCATTTCCTTCATCGGATTCTTAAACCGGTTTTAAGGGGCGATGAGGCGCTGGAGGAAAACGGACTTCAATTTTATCATTGACTCGAATGGTTCCACCCGCTACAACAATGCCCATAACGCCAGATTTCCGAATCAATTCATCATTTTCATCCCTATCCAAAACTGCCTTCATGAGGCCTTTCTGTAATCCATCCAATTGATAACAGGGGTTTCGCAGTCCGGTGACCTCTACAATGGCACTGCCAATAATCAAACGACTGCCGGTTGGGAGGTCAAGCAATGGGATTCCCGCCGTCGTAATGTTTTCTCCCATTTGTCCGGCAGATACCTGAAATCCTTTTTCTGCAAGCTCCGCAAATAACTCGGAATGAATTAGATGGACTTGTCGCAGATTGGGCTGAGTAGGATCTTTGGCCACTCTCGAACGATGCTTAACGGTCTTTCCCATGTGGGCATCTCCTTGTACACCAAGGCCTTCCAGCAAGGTAATGGAAGTTTGGTTTTCTTTACTCATCGTGTGGGAAGGACTTAAACTTAGTGAAACTACAATTCCATTCATAGGGTGGGTGTTTATTTAGTGGTACTTATTAGGACCTAATATTATACTACAGAGTTCTAGTATTGAACCCGTTTTAGCGGGTTAAAGTTCTTTACCAAAGCCAAAACCACTTATCCGGAATTACCGTTCCACTGTACGGTGAGTTGCTCCTCTTACCAAGAGATTATTTCGATTGCTGTTCGATCACCCCACCTTTGTATCAAAACCAAATAAATATGCAACTCATGAAAACTCCATTATTGATCCTTCTGGCGGTAGTGTTTATCTGCCTCCATCAAGCTGTTCACACTCTCCCCGGCACCGATTACTTCACCATGCCGCATCCAATGTACGAACAATTCGTTGGAGAGATTGATGATTCGCGTATCGCGCAAGTCACTGAAAGATACCGTCAATCATTCTGTAAATTTATGGCCCAAAAGATCGACTGGTGGACGCAATTTGCCAATAAAAACAGTCTCTTAGCCAAAAGCTGGCTACAACAGAAAGCAGATACTCTTCGGCGAGAATCCTGGCATCTTGTCCAGGTTATCAGAAGGGGTAAAGTGCAGGATGCGATCCTCACCTGAGCCAGGAATCGATGAAGATAACGGCCATCGACCTCCTGCCAAAATGGCCGAATAGTGCTAATGGCAAAATAATTGATTAAAATTTGAATTAAAGAGTAAAATAGCACGTAATATGAAAAATAAAGAGCAAAAAGAACAACCCGAAGAAGTGAAAAAAGAAGAAACGAACCAACCAGAGGGTACTGCTCAAGAAGAAAAGAAAGAAGAGGAGGTTGCTGCTGAGGAAAAGCCTCTAACCATAGAAGAGCAATTGGAAAAGAGTCAACAGCAAAATGCCGAACTAAAAGATAAATATCTCAGACTCTATGCTGAATTTGACAACTTCCGCAAACGCTCAATGAAGGAGAAGCTGGAATTCATGAAAATGGCGGCGCAGGACACCTTGTCAGCTTTACTTCCGGTTCTAGACGATTTTGACAGGGCGAAGAAAAATGCAGATGCGGAAGATAGTACCGAAGTGTTCAGTGAAGGAGTCTCGCTGGTTTACCAGAAACTTTATGCAGTTTTGCAAAGTCAGGGGCTCGAGCCAATGGCATCAGATGGAGAGGTTTTTGACCCCGAATTTCACGAAGCGATTACCGATATTCCCGCTCCAAACGACGATATGAAAGGAAAGATCATCGACACCATTGAGAAAGGATATAAACTGAAAGACAAAATTCTCCGCCACGCAAAAGTGGTAGTAGGAAAGTAAGTAGATCATTTAAGCGTATAAAGTAATTACGATGGCCAAGAGAGATTATTACGAAGTATTGGGTGTTTCGAAAGATGCTGATGAATCAGCGATCAAGAAGGCCTACAGGAAGTTAGCGATTAAGTTTCACCCGGATAAGAATCCTGGTGACAAGGAAGCCGAAGAGAAATTTAAAGAAGCTGCGGAGGCCTACGAGATTCTGAGTGACAAAGATAAACGCTCCAGATATGATCGCTTTGGACACGCTGGCGTTGATGGTCAGAGTGGTGGATTCAGAGGAGGCATGACGATGGAAGATATCTTCTCGCAATTCGGCGACATCTTTGGAGACATAGGCGGTAGTCCATTTGAATCCTTCTTTGGTGGTAGCAGCGGTGGAAGAGGTCGGCCCCGTGGCCAAAAAGGAACCAACCTTCGCATAAAAGTCTCCCTGACACTAGAAGAAATTGCTTCTGGCGTCACCAAAAAAATCAAGGTAAAAAAGTTACGCACCTGTGAGACTTGTAATGGTAGCGGAGCAAAAGATAGTAAGTCGGTAACGACGTGTTCTACCTGTCGTGGCTCTGGTTACGTTCGTCAGGTCAAAAGTACTTTTCTCGGACAAATGCAAACCACCATTCCTTGTCCTTCCTGTAATGGTACAGGTCAGACCATTACGGCCAATTGCGCCAAATGTAAAGGAGATGGGCGCATTTACGGCGACGAAACACTAGAAATTGAAATCCCAGGAGGGGTTGAAGAAGGTATGCAGTTGTCCTTGAGGGGTAAAGGGAATTCTGGATTGAGAGGCGGCCCTCCCGGAGATTTGCTGATCAACATAGAGGAAAAACCCCATGAATCTCTCAAGAGAGATGGCATGAATGTGATCTTTGATCTGTATCTCAACTTCGCAGATGCCGCCTTGGGGACCTCCGTCGAAGTGCCGACCATTGGCGGAAAAGTAAGGATAAAAATTCCCGCGGGTACACAATCCGGCAAAATTTTCCGTTTACAGGGGAAAGGATTACCTTCTGTACAAAGCTACGGCAAGGGAGACCAATTGATACACGTAAATGTCTGGACTCCGAAAAAGCTGAATAGCGAAGAAAAAGAACTCCTGGAGAAACTCAAAGATATGCCCAATTTCAAACCTCAACCGGGCAAGTCAGATAAGGGGTTCTTTGATCGGATGAAAGATTACTTTAAATCTTAGGAATGAGGATTAATTGGGCAGGGTTTGGGCTATTGATTGCCATTACGGCCGCATTTTCCAGTTGCGGCCCCAATTATATTTACCAAAAAAAGCATGAGTTTGAAGCAGACCAGTGGTCATATGCGGATACAATCAACTTTGTAGTTGATATTCCCGATACTTTATCCATTTACAATCTCTATCTCGAAGTCAAACACAGCACGGATTTTTCCTATCAAAACCTGTATGCTAATATATACACTCAATTCCCCGGCGGAGAACGGCTCAAAGAATTGGCTTCACTGGAACTTTCTAACAATGGTGGTTTGTGGATGGGTAAGTGTACATCCAAGTACTGCACCTTAAATATTCCTATTCAGAAAGGTGCTTACTTCAACGTTCCAGGAAAATATACTTTTACCCTGGAACAATTTATGCGCGTCAATCCGATTCAAGGTATTAAGAGCTTCGCTTTTCGCGTGGAAGACACCGGAGAAGAACGAAACTTTTAATTATAAAAAAATTATCATATATTTGTAATATAAATACCTCCCTAAAGAACTCTTTACAACTTCAAAAGCATTTCCCCCTACCCTGTGTTCAAGTTCTGTCAAAAGAACTTGGTGACCATAATAGCTACAGCGTGTCCAATTTTCAAACTACTCATAAAGAATAAGCCGAAGTACTTATTTCTGGCTTTCTGTCCGAATACTAGGGCCACCTTATCCCCACATATGTTCCGGACAGTACATCATATATTTCACAATTAACGGGGATTTTTCTATGCAACACGTAGAAAGTCTAATCCCCTCACACTTGTAACACTATTATCGATGCGATTCGAATCTTAAAACTCGAATCGCATTTTTTTTGCAGTGCTTAAACACATTCAGCACTATTTTTTACCCGTAGTAATTTGCTGTAAAATTGCCGCCTTCTCAGTGGGTACATTCACATTGGTGAGGGCTGCCGGATCGGAAGCCTGGATCAATTCGATTTCGGAGTTGATCAATACTTTTCGCGGACAGGAATAGCCCATTGCAAGGAACTGCAACAGAACGGAATAACTTTTGGGTTCCCAAATGGTAATCAACGGTTCCGGGAATTCGTTGGAAGGACTCTGGAAGGCCGTGGCAATAGCGCTGGTATTTCTGGCTCCGACCAATTGGTTGAGTGTTTGCTTATTCAGAAGTGGTAAATCACAAGCTACTACCAACCAAGCATGGTTTGGAAAGGCCTGAAAGGCAGTCGCAATGGCACCAAAAGGGCCTAGACCAATTAATTTGTCCGGTAATAATGGATAATCGGATTGCATCGTGCCAACCTGATCCGGTCGACAGGAAATGTAAACATCAGCGCAAAATTGCTGCAATAGGTCTGCAGCGTATACTCTTTGGGGTTTGCCATGATAAGCAATTGCTCCTTTATCTTCTCCCATTCGCTGGCTTCGTCCACCCGCTAAGACCAACCCCTTTAAGGGGAGTATGGACCCTCGGTAATCATGCAGGAGACGGTCGCTGATCGCCTTGACATCATCAATTTGAAAGACCGGGATCGAATGGAGAGAAACTCCCAGGTGATCTTTCAAAAATGGATAGATCTCTTGCTCCCCTTCCGTGGTAAGGATCATCGCGACATTCGAAAGTCGATCCAGTTTTCGGTGTAAGGACGCTCTCTTCTTAGGGTCGATGACAACGATTTGTTGTTTTGCCTTAAAATGATTGCCATTTACCAAAACTACATCCTGCTCATTAAACAAGGATCGAAATTGATAAGCATCCAATTGGGCGTTGGAATCGAAGCGATGAAAATGGATCTTATCCGTATACTCAAAAGTGGCGCCATTGGCTAACATGCCGGCCGGAACAGAACTTTGATCAGCCGATTGATGATCGGCATCCACGTATGCTACTTTACAATGACGAGATAAGCGTGCTACCAATTTTGCCGATAGGGCCTGGATGGTTCCGCAGGGTGTGCCAAGGATCGCCCATTCCTGCCTCCCGAACTGTCCGAAATTTGGTCTGACCAGATTAGCGTGTTTCTGATGTCCATTGCTTTTTTCCATACGCTATTGTTTTTCCCGCTTGAAATCTCTTTTTCCTCCGGTTTTCTCCATAAGTTTCGTTTCTCTGATGATGATGTCATGAGACAACGCCTTACACATATCATAGATCGTCAATGCCGCTATCGTTGCACCGGTCAATGCTTCCATTTCTACACCGGTTTTTGCCGTCAGGCTTGCTGTACAATCGATCACAATTAGTTGATCCGCATTCACCTGAATATCTATCTGACAGTTGTCAAGGCCCAGGGGATGGCACAGTGGAATTAATTCTCCGGTCTTTTTTGCTGCCATTACCCCTGCAATAATCGCAGTCTGGAATACGGGGCCTTTCTTGGTTTGAATTTCATTCCCCGTCAGCAATTCCAAAATTTCCGGCCCCACGTCCACAATAGACCTTGCCTTCGCCGTTCTATAGGTAACCCTTTTCGCACCGACATTGACCATTGAAGGATTGCCGTCGGCATCTAAATGGGTAAATTGATCTTTCATTAAAATGGTGTGTTTAGGAAGTAAGTATGTTTAGTGTACAAACATAAAATCCAATTGTTCAATTCAAAACTATCCGTCAAAATTAATAGCCGATCATGAAAATCTCTACCCTTCTACTGTTTTTGTTTTTCTCGAGTTTATCCCTAAAAGGTCAGATCCCGGAAAAATATGAGACCGTGGATGAGCATGCCCGCTCGGTTGAACCGGGAAACGCATCCATTGAACAATTCACAAATAAGGTATTGGTAGCAGGATTAACCGATGACCTCTCAAAAGTTCGGGCCATCTACGTTTGGATCACGGAGAACATTGCCTATGACTGCCGTAAGTTCCATCAACAGAACGGATCCTTTCGCGTGCGTTATACCTCAGAAGAAGATTTACAAAAACAACTGGCCGCCATCGACCAAAAGAACCTGGAACGCACCCTAAAACATCGACGAGGAGTCTGCCAGGACTATGCATTTCTTTTCAATACGATGTGTGAAGCTGCCGGAATCGAATCAATTACGATCAAGGGTTATGTCCCGTCGGGGGCTAGAATGATCGGTCAAAGGCCAGAAACATCCAATCATACCTGGAATGCTTTTTCTATTGACGGACAATGGCATTTGCTGGATGCTACCTGGGGTAGTGGCTTTGTCAACGCTGAAGTAACCAGTTTCAAGAAGCAATTCCGTGATGAGTTTTTTCTGATGGCACCATCAGACATGATCAAAACCCATTTTCCGGAGGAAGAAAAATGGCAACTACTAGACCAGCCCTTAAGCGAAAAAGAATATGCGAATCAACCTTGCTTTTATCCTTCGTATTGGGATATCACCGCCAAATCAGTGCTTCCCACCCAAGGAATCATAGACAGTAAAACAGTTGACATCGAATTGGAATTAAGCGACGGAACTTTGGACGAACGGAAATTAATAGTGATCCAGGGTGGCAAAATGATACAGTCCGGATTTTCCAAATCAGGAGTCAAGTATCGGACCTCTATTCAGCTTAAAGGGCGAAAAAACATCATTGTTATGGTTCAAAAAAGCCGAAGCAGTTTCCAACCGGTGATAGAATACAGGGTTCAGTAATACATGATGGAAAAAACTTCGCCCTGCGCGTAGCGATTTTTGCCTCGGGGTAACTCCATGAAAGCATTGGCATCGACCAGATTGGCCAGATCCCCTGAACCGTGCCCCTCTACCGGGTGTGCCGTTAATTTACCCTCAGCATTGCTGGTCACCTTCACCTGTGCGAAATAGGTCAAGTCTGGCTTAAAGTCAATGTCGGCAGTCAAAGCTGCGAACGGTGTAGCAAACGCTTCCAATCCCAAAGATTTTCTAAGCCAGGGCAGAAAGTATCGATTCAGACACATGAAAGAGGAAACGGGGTTTCCCGGTAGCGCAAAAATGGTGGACTTATCGACTACTTTCCCAAACCAAAATGGTTTGCCCGGTCTTTGCCGAACCCGATGAAAAAGCTGAATGGCTCCAAGGTTTTTCAATGCCGTGGGCACATAATCGAGTTTGCCCTTTGAGACACCGCCGCTTAGTATGATGACATCGTACGCTTCCAGGCAATCCGCCAGCCTTGCTTCCGTGGCCTCGGGATCGTCAACGATGTGCAAAAGATCTGCATCGATTTTCCAACGCTCCAGAACCGAACTAATCTTATGGACGTTACTCGAACGAATTTGATATGGCAATGGCTTCTGATCAACCCCTACCAACTCATCGCCGGTGGATACGATGACCACTTTCGGCAAATTAGCTACTTTGATGTCGTGTTTGCCAATCGTTGCTGCCACTCCGATCTCCGGAGCTGCTATAAGCCGATTGCCTTTTAAAAGGACACTATTGGCCTTTCGATCAAAACCTTTTCGATGCACGTTTTGTCGGCGACGGATTTCCTCAATGATAACATGCGCCACACCATCTTTAATTTCAAGGTCTTCATAACGAATGACCGTATCGGTGTTTACCGGCAACATGGCACCGGTCATGGCTTCTATACATTGATTGATCTTTCCTAGGGTCTGCTGAGGACTTCCTGCTGACTGCAATCCCTGAATTTTGAAGGCTCTTATGCCTGCTTCAAAGGCATCAAAGGCAATGGCAATTCCGTCCATTGTCACCCGATTAAAGGGTGGAAAATCTCGATCGGCTATCAACTCTTCCTTCAATACCCGGCCGTTGGCTCGTTGTAAAGGAACTGTAGACACCCCAAAATCCTGGGTATTATCGAGTACGATCCGGGTTGCTTCTTGAACAGTGATCATTGATTCATTCATTTTGGGTGACTAACCGCCAATGGTCGACATCGACTCCGAAACCGGTGCATTGAACCGGCGTTTCTGTTCCGCTTCAAAACCATTGGCCGCTCGGTTTCCTATTGCTTCCAGAAAGGTCGTACGCAGCTGTTCGTCGGTCGCACCGGAGCGTAGGATATCCCTCACATTAAAGACCCCATCATCGTAGAGACAGGTCTTTAAAACACCCTGCGGCGTAATGCGCAACCGATTGCAAGTCCCACAGAAAGTTCGGCTATAAGCAGCAATAATTCCAATTGTACCCTGATGTCCGGGGACCTGATAGTTAAAACTGGTAGAATTTGGCGGATCGGGGATTTTTTGGATATCGGGAAAATGCGCCTTGAGTTCTTCCAAAATCCGATGATGATTCCAATTCAGGACGGGATAATTACTTCCTGCCCCATTGAAGGGCATTTCTTCAATGAAGCGCACTCCAACCGGATGGTCTTTGGTAAGCAAGGCCATTGGAATAATGTCTTCCGTATTCTTACCCTCCATGACCACAGCATTGATTTTAGTATTGAAACCATGATCCAGCAAAGAATGGAAAGTATCCATTACTTTCTCTAATTCATCGCGACGGGTAATGTGATAGAATCGCTCTTTATCAATGGTATCGAGGCTAAGGTTGATGGTTTTTATCCCTAACTTTTTGAGGTCGGGCAGATGTTGCATCGTCAGAGTACCATTGGTAGTAATGTTTACCGTTTCGATGCCATCAATTGCTACCAACCGAGTTATGAATTCCATCACATTTTTACGCAGGAAAGGTTCCCCCCCGGTCAATCGCACCTTTCGAATTCCCATTGCGGCAAGGATCGTAAGCATGCGCTCCATTTCTTCGTAGGTAAGAAGTTCCTTACGGGGCATATACGTGATACCTTCCTCGGGCATACAATAGAAACAACGCAAATTACACCGATCGGTGATCGCCAACCGTACATAATTGATGACTCTTCCGTGGTTGTCGTAAAGTTTGCCGTCCATAAACTTCGATTATACTCAAAGAAGCCGTTAAAATTTAGTGCTAAATAAAAACATGTTCTCAATATCGCCAGGATTCAAGGTCGGCGCCTTTCGGAGCCCGGTTTTTGACTTCCTCTGCCCATTTGGGTATGAACATTCGATGGTAGCGCAGACGCGAAATATGATTCGGATTTTCATGATCACCATTCCAACAGTGCTCTGCTCGATCGCCGTAATCTACCTCTCCATCATAATGAGGATCCGTCGCCTCTAGAATCTCTTCCATGAGATAAACAGCGTTGTTGAGATAATAGTTGTCCATGTCACCGCAGTAAATGTGGATTTTCCCTTTCAGTTTTTCCCCGATGTTTTTCCAATCTCTTTTGAGCATGTAAGCAAGATCGTAATTCTCCCGCCAGTATTTAGCTACTTCCCGGTCGATCACTCCCGTCTCTTTATCCCAGATCCTTTGGGGGTACCCATCCTCTCCTACCGGTGAGTAAACGGCCTCCCAAATATCCCATTGCTGACCAGAACGCCCCCTGGTTCCAATTGCCAATTCTCGCTGATTCATCTCCTTCAAAGTAGCTGAAACATGACCGAGATAGTCCCGGCGTCCGGGACGGGGTGTTCTCTTAAATCTGCTATCGACATAATAAGCATTGCGATCTTTGTAGATGTCCACCAAGCAGAAAGCTCGAAAATCGATGGGGTCCGGGCAAGCAGCATAACAGCCATTGTATTCATCCGGATAAAATGCCTGCACTGCCAGTGCTTCCCAACCACCTGTCGACCCGCCGTAAGTGAAACGGGCCCAACCTTCGCTAATTCCCCGAAATTTCTGTTCGATATGAGGTATCAATTCGTAGGTAATGGCATTTCCATAGGGGCCAAGATTAGCAGAATTGACCGCGTACGAGTCATCATAAAAGGGGTTAGCGTGCTGAATGACAATAGCTATCACCCTCGGAAAATCCGGTCCGGTCCAGGTTTTGTAAAAGTCGTAGGCCTCTTGTTGTACGATCCGATTGTAACAGTCTACATCAAATCGGGCACTGTACTGACAAGGTAAGGTCGTGTCTGGCGGTTCGGTCCGGAAGCCTCCAAAATCTTTTGGAAAATGACCATGCATGATTGCCAAAGGGTATTTCACATCGGGATTCTCCTCGAAGCCCTCTGGCAACAATACATGGGCTCCTAAATACATATCTCGCCCCCAGAAGTTGGATAGCAAATCGCTTCTCATGCGGACGTGCTTTATGTATTTCGTATCCTCGGGTGGGTCTATTGGCGGTATTTCCTGATCTAAGGAAATGGAAATCACTTTGCCCGACCGAGGATTAAATTGAATGGTTTTAGGCGTACTCATTAAATTGCCGGGAGCTCGATTCCACTGTTGGCCTTCTCCCCGATCCATCGGCATTTTCACCGTATGACCATCTCCTCTTTCAAACGTCTCATACTTATGCAGTAAAGCTTGTACTTGATATTCCCCTCTCGAAACTTCAGCCAGGGAAGTAAACGGGTACCCAAAGGCACTAGCATCGATGGTTCGCGCTGTGCCGGATTCCCAATTTTCTACATCTATTCCAAATACCAATTGAGTTTTTGGTCCGTCAATAATTTGAAAACGAGGCTCGTTCGTCGTATCCGTAGACATCATCAACAGTAACCTCCCATCGAAAACTTCGTCTCCGGATTCACCTTCAAAGGTGATAGAAAAAGTAGGGCTCCCCTCGTCAAAACTATCTTGGTCGATCGTATCGCAACCAAGGGCAGTAACAGTCACCACAAGAATGAGTACCAGTGAGCGGGTAAATGGTTTATTCATCGTTTTCATGATTGAATTGTGTTAAATCAAATCATTTTGAATAAGCTCTAAAGTCTACTCTTGGCGAAAAAATATATTTTTGGCCAAATTTTCCATCTCGGTCAACTTTACCAATCGAAAAATGAGCAAGACCTATCTACTAACCAATTTGATTTCTCTTTTTTGTCTGTCTAGCCTACTTGGGCAAAATCAGTATCCCCAGAATCCAATCCACATCAAAAAAGCCAGTGCCAAAATCGTTTTGGATGGTGAGATCTCCGAAAGTGCATGGTCTGAAGGACAGCATGCACAGAACTTTTGGTCGCTTTTTCCGGTGGACACAACGCAGGCAGAGTACCAGACCGAAATATACATGACTTATGACGAAAACCACCTATATATTGCAGCAAAATGTTTCTCAGGTGGAGAAAAATACATTACACCAAGTTTACGCCGGGATTTCCGGGCTGGCGGCAACGACAACATCACCTTCCTTTTTGATCCCTTCAACGAACAAAATAATGCCTTTGTGTTCGGTATCAACCCATTTGGAGTCAAACGGGAAGCTTTAATCTCAAATGGTGGGCGGAACCCGAGCACCGATTGGGATAGTTCCTGGGACAATAAGTGGGAAGGAGTCTCCAAGATCGAAGAAGGTTTCTGGACATGTGAATTGGCCATTCCATTTTCTTCCATCCGTTACAACGAGGGGGTGAGCAAGTGGCGATTCAACGCTTATCGCTTCGATACTCAATCGAATTGTACTTCTACCTGGATTCGCATTCCACGTAATCAGTTCCCCATGGATTTGGGGTACATGGGGACCATGCATTGGGAAGAACCTCCCCCTGCTCCCGGTTCGAATATCTCTTTGATACCCTATACATCTGGGGGGTACCTGCAGGAGTTCGATCCGGAAAGAACGGATGCGGAATACAATCTTAACATCGGCGGCGATGCAAAGATCGGTATTACTTCGGGGCTCAACCTCGACCTGACCATCAATCCGGATTTTTCACAAGTCGAAGTCGATCAACAAGTCACCAACTTAGATCGCTTCGAGATCTTCTTTCCGGAGAGGCGACAGTTCTTTCTTGAAAATGCCGATTTATTCGGACGCTTCGGGGATCCGATGATCAATCCATTTTTTTCTCGACGAATCGGTATTGCCTTTGATACCACACTCCAACAAAACATTCAAAACCAGATCCTTTTTGGTGCTCGGCTCAGTGGTAAATTGAACAACCAATGGAGAATAGGGCTTCTAAACATGCAAGCAGCAAAGGACGAATCTAATGACTTACCTAGCTTCAATTACTTAGTAGGCGCGATACAACGCAAGGTCTCGGCTCGATCGAATGTCGGTATGATTTTCGTGAATAAGGAAACATTCGAAGATTTTGAGGGCAACGAGCAAGTAGATCCCTTCAATCGGGTCGTCGGGATCGACTACAACCTCGCTTCAAAAGACAATACGCTAACGGGCAAGACATTCCTGCATCGCTCCTTTAGTTTTGAAGACAAAAAAGAGCCTTTTGCCCATGGACTACTTATTCAAAAGCAAACAAGAAAGTTTAGAGCCCAATGGGCACATCAATGGGTGGGCGCAGGATTTGACGCTCAAGTTGGATTTGTTCCTCGTACCAATTTTTTCAATATCAACCCAGTCCTTCAATATTACTTTTATCCGGACAAAGGAATATTGAATACCTATGGCCCAGGTCTCGATGCGCTGGTATTGTTTACCCCTGGTCAGGGAAGAACCGACCACAGAATAAATCTATTTTTCGATTACGACGCCCGCAGTACCGCACGTGGCCGTATCGGCATCGTACATCAGTATACCTACCTACTGAACGATTTCGATCCTACCAGAGTGGGGGATGTAGAGTTGGCAGCTGATACAGATTACAACTACATTTTCCTTACTGGCTTGCTGTCTTCTGATCGTCGAAAGCGCATAAGCTATATGTTGATGCCAAATCTCGGGCAGTTTTTTGATGGATGGCGTTGGGGAACTTCCGGTACCATCACCTTTCGATCTCAACCTAATTTAGTCGTTGCGCTAAATTTGAGCTACAACCACATTGATCTCCCAGCAGCAGCAAAACCAACCGACCTGCTGTTAATTGGCCCCCGGATAGATTTTACCTTTACCAGGAACTTTTTCCTCACTACTTTCGTGCAGTACAACAATCAGATCCAGAACGTCAATGTCAATGCCAGGCTGCAGTGGCGTTATGCACCGGTTTCTGACTTCTACCTGGTTTACACCGACAATTATTATTCGACAGATTTTAAAGCCAAGAATCGGTTTTTGGTAGCAAAACTGACCTACTGGTTAAACTTGTAATAATCATCGTTTGCAGTTAAGCAGGCTTCACCTGACGCAGCGAAAGACGCTCTCTTTTCGGACTAAAAATCAGATTTGGTACAAAATTCAATACCTAATTTTACGGGATTAAATATCCGACGAAATTACCATGAGAGTTCCTGTCTACCTTTCCTGTCTTCTCTTCTTTTGCTTTCAACTGAGTGCGTTTTCCCATAACGGAGGAAATGACAGTGATGATGAAGATCGATTCTTACAACAACCAGTGGGCATCTACAAGACCACAACGCCGGTCAAGATAGACGGAAATGTCGATGAGGAAGCCTGGTATAATGGCCATCCCGCTAATCATTTCTGGGAGTACTATCCCACCGATACTGCTCAGGCTGTATGGCAGACAGAAATTTACATGACCTACGATGAAAACAATCTCTACATCGCCGCCAAATGTTACTCAAAGCATAGTAATTATATTGCCCATTCGTTAAGAAGGGATTATGAATCAACTGGAAGCGATAACATAACTTTTGTCATCGATCCATTCAACGATCATACCAATGCGTTTATATTTGGCATTAGTCCTTTTGGAGTCACCCGCGAAGGGCTGGTTTCTGGTGGAGGCAGGAGTTCGCGGACCGATTGGGATATCTCGTGGGAAAACAAATGGTGGGGAGAAGCCCAAGTACAAGACGGTTACTGGTCAGCTGAAATTGCCATTCCCTTCAGCACCATCCGCTTTCCGGAAGGCAGTAGGAGTTGGAATTTCAATGCTTACCGGTATGATACCTATAGCAATCTTCGATCTACCTGGACCCGAATTCCGATGGGACAGTCCATTATCAACCTGTCCTATATGGGCAAAATGGAATTTGCGGAACCACTAAAGAAGCCGGGTGCGCAGGTTTCCATCATCCCTTATGCCATTGCCGGGAGTGTTAAAGACTACGACTCTGAAAATCAACCGACTAATTCGAATATGAATTTTGGGGGAGATGTAAAGGTCGGTATTTCCTCCGGTCTCAACTTGGACATGACCATTAATCCTGACTTCTCGCAAGTAGAAGTAGATCAACAGGTTACTAATCTGGAAAGATTTGAATTATTTTTCCCAGAAAGGCGGCGGTTCTTCCTCGAAAACGCCGATTTATTCGGCAATTTTGGCAATTCTCGCATCAATCCCTTTTTCTCCCGCAGAATCGGTTTAAAGAACGGGCAGGAAGTTCCCATTCTTGCCGGAGCTCGATTAAGCGGCAAACTTGATAATAATTGGCGCATTGGGCTATTAAATATGCAGACGGCAAAAGCGGATGATCTTGATGATCCCGAGCCGAGCTTCAACTTTCTAGTAACTGCAATGCAAAGGAAAATCGGGAAACAATCCAATATTGGCCTCATCTTCGTGAACAAACAGACCTTCGAAGAGGTGGAAAACAGCGATTATGAAGTCAATGAATTTAACAGAGTAGTTGGGGTAGATTACAATTTGGCCAGTCCGGATAATCGTTGGAGCGGCAAATTCTTCCTCCATCATTCCATTGCTCCCGAAAAGCTCGAACAACCCTTTGCGCATGGCGCTGAATTAGAATATCGAAGTCGTAATCTGCGGGCTACTTGGGATCACCAATGGGTAGGTGAAGAATATAGTGCGGAAGTTGGGTTTGTTCCAAGAAGGAATTTTTTCCGGATTAATCCCGAAATCAGCTATTACTTCTTTCCCGAGAACCCAAATATCAATCAACACGGCCCCAGGGCCTCATCACGCTTCTATTGGTCGCCTGAAAGTGGTAAAACGGATCACGAGCTAAGCCTTAGTTATCGGATTTATTTCCGAAACGGCAGTAGACTGTACGTGTGGTCAGAGAATAAATACACTTATCTAAATAATGATTTCGACCCGATAAGAAAGGGAGATGCTGTATTGCCGGCTAACACAGAATACAACTATACGGACCTCAACCTGTATTACACCTCAGATCGACGGAAAAACCTTTATCTTTCGCTGCGTCCTTCCGCCGGTCAATTTTTTAATGGCCACCGCTATTCGATGCGCAGCACCTTGACCTATCGCTACCGACAATTTGGATCCGTCTCCATGGATTTCAGTTACAACAGGGTCAATCTTCCCCAACCTTTCGTACCGGCTGACCTGGTGTTGATCGGGCCGAAAATCGACATGACTTTCTCCAGATCAGTCTTCTTCACAACGTTTGTCCAGTACAACAATCAAATCGATAACATCAACATCAATTCGCGGTTTCAATGGCGCTTTGCCCCCCTATCAGACTTGTACATCGTCTATACCGACAACTACTATTCATCGGACTTCAGCGTTAAGAATCGGGCCATTGTAGCAAAATTTACTTATTGGCTCAATATTTAAAGAAACTAAAGCAGGTGATCAAATTAACTTTTAATTTTCTCTGGCCTCTTTTTCCGCTGGCCTGCGTTCTTCCTTAGTCATTTAGCTACGGCTATACTCCTTCGGTCGGGCCTGGGCCAGCAAAAAAACAGCCTCAGATAAATTTTACCATTCAATTTGATCACCCGCTTAGCAACAATTCTTTATTTTGGCGAAAAAAAAGAATTTATGCTCAATCTTTCTGTAATTCTCGAAGATAGTGCCCGAAAATACGCTGATAAAGATGCTTTTATTTTTGGCGATGTCCATATGACCTATGCCCAAATCAATGGTGCGGCCAATCAGGTGGCCAATGGTTTGCGAGCAAAGGGAATCATGCCTGGTGATAAGGTCGCCTTAAGCTGTTTCAATTTACCATACTTCCCAATTATTTATTTTGGAATACTGAAGGCAGGGGCAACAGTCGTCCCTTTAAGCGTTCTATTAAAGAAGGATGAAATTGCCTATCATCTTAAGGACAGTGACTCCAAAGCTTATTTTTGTTTCATTGGCACCCCGGACCTGCCCATGGGACAAATGGGGCATCAGGGCTTTCAGGAAGCAGAACTTTGTGAACACTTCTTTTTGATCATGCCCCAACCGACAGATCCGCCCGCGATAGAAGGTGCTGTCACTCTTGGCATGCTAATGGCCGGGCAATCGCCCGCCAACAACACCGAAGCAACCGGTGCGGAAGATACGGCGGTGATCATCTACACTTCCGGCACGACCGGTCGTCCCAAAGGGGCAGAACTGACACATTCCAACTTGTTATTGAATGCCAATCTTTGCCGAGACCTACTGGGCTTTAAGACAGATGATCGCCTGATCATCGTGCTGCCATTGTTCCACATCTTTGCGATGACTTGTTTAATGAATACCGGTATTTATCAAGGTTGTACTTCAGTCTTATTGCCGCGTTTTGATGCAGAGGCAGTGCTGGGATTGATGCAAAAGCACGAGGTTACCATTTTTGCTGGTGTACCGACCATGTATTGGGGGCTATTGAATTATGAAAATACCAAATTCGACTTAAAAGAAATCAGCTCTAACCTCAGAACTTGTATCTCCGGAGGTGCATCCCTTCCAGTTCAAGTTCTGGAAGACTTCGAAGCAAAATACGAAGTGCCTATTTTGGAAGGCTATGGCATGTCAGAAGGGTCCCCTGTGGTTACTTTCAATCACCTGAACCAAGTGAGAAAACCCGGTTCTATAGGTACGGAAGTCTGGGGAGTAGAAGTTAAAATCGTCGATGAAGACGACAATGAGGTACCGATCGGTGAAAAGGGAGAATTGCTGTATCGAGGTCACAATGTTATGAAAGGTTATTATAAACGCCCGGAAGCAAACGAAGTAACACTCAGGGGAGGTTGGATGCATTCAGGAGACGTCGCGATCAAAGATGAAGATGGCTATTACTACATAGTCGATCGGACCAAAGATATGATTATCCGAGGAGGACTCAATGTTTATCCGCGTGAGGTGGAGGAGGTCATGATGCAACATGAGGCCGTGTCTTTAGTCGCCGTAATTGGTATCCCTGACGATAAGATGGGTGAGGAAATAAAAGCATTTGTAGTCCTAAAAGAAGGTGCGGCAGCCACTGAAGAGGAATTAATAAGTTGGACTAAGGACCGCATTGCAGCCTATAAATACCCTCGGGTTACCGAAATCATCGATGCACTTCCGATGAGCGCAACCGGTAAGATTCTGAAGAAAGAGCTTCGAAAGCTCTAAGGAGCTGTTAAAATTCTGAAGACCGAATTTTAACAGCTTCTAAATCAAGCGAGATAATACTCAGATCTGGAAGATGCGTCTTCGCATCTTCCGATCCGAGCTTACTAGAACCCTAATATTTAATCGACGGCCATTCTCTCCAACTTATAATGCACTTCTACCCGGTCCCCGTGTTTACTCGTAAAGACGACCTTCTTTCTAACTTCATGGTCAAGTGCATTGCGATAATAAATTCTTGTATTGGTAGCATGCTGACTCACGGTAGAGAGTTGGATCGTTGCCAAATCTTTTTCCTTTAGATTTCCGTACACGCTGATGTACCCCTTTTGAATATCGGCCGGCGTCACCTGATAGGTGATAGATCGGTTGATGTCCCGGGTTTGGTTAATTGCCAAGTCGATGGCTTTCTTGTCTGATCGCTGAAAACAGGTTTTGGATTTCATCATCTTACTAGCCCGATTGAACATTGCCATTTTAATACTACCAAAATACTCGCTGTTACCACCAGGTTCCTTTGCTCCATGTCCTTTACATTTCATGTGGGTGACGGTGAGTCGGAAAGTAGCTGGAGATTTTGTAAAAAAAGCATGGTCCTGCTTCGGACTTTGATTCGATTTGGCTTCTTCTTCAGCAACCATGATGGCCGCCTTTAACAAGCGTTGTTTTTCTCTGATATTTGGCAGCTCAGGAAAATTTTCGGGAATGAGCAGATCGGAAATTCTAGTCAACCGTATTTTAACGACCGCTGGATTTTTCAGAACCGAGTGGGCCCACAAGTCCGGTCGGTACTGATTCAGATCGCCGCCTACAGTAAAGATTTTAGCACTGCTCAACTCTACTTGCTCTGTTTGTCCAGATCCGTTTCTCTGGCCTTGGGTGGTCCCGAGCGAGAAGTTAACTTTCTTAATGGTCCCTTCCACATCGACCTTAAACTCGCGTTCGCTCGATTCATAATGAGAAAATTCGCTCTTGTGGACGGACCGTCTTTGAAAAAAGTTTCCGCCATAATAGGTCGTTGCGGCGTAATGGGTGCCAAATTTTTCGATGAAGGCCATTGCAGACAGGCCTTGCCCCAATTCCACGACACCTTGCCAGAAACGTGGATTGATGTAATGCCGATAAAGCGGATCATCAAAATACAAATCAAGTTTGTAGAATTGCTTGTACATTTTCGAAAAAGCGTACAAGGATTCCTGGCGACCTTGACTCAAACTCACGTCTTTAAAGGCAGCACTAAATTTTGCCGAACCTGCCTTCGGCACTCCAATGCCTGCTCGATAATCTTGCAGGACCTCCGATTCGTATTCATAGGCCGTTGCTGCGAATCTCGACTCAGCTTCTGAATCACCAATAATCTCACTGGTGAAGACGACACCACTGGGAACAACATAATCCCCATTGTTGTGTCGCGCCGGTCTACGACTATCATCCCTGATCAGGTCGACAACCGACGATCTCAATCCGGTCTTCAAAGTTTCTGCCGACCAATTGATCGGATCCACGTACCGAATGTCATAGCACCTACCCAGTCCTTCTGCATTGATTTCCTTCCGCCCTTCATTCCCGCCGTAAATCCAACTCTGTTCCTCTCCGGAAGGGTGGTGAGTGGGTGCAGATGCAAGCGCTTGTTGTTTCCCCAATACCACCGGATCATTGATCTCACCAGAGACCACGAAAGTGCAAAAAGCCTGACAACCACCCTCCAGGTAAGGAGCCCATTTTCCATTTCCGTCATTGGCATCCGTCGAAAGGCACCATCCTTTCCCTCCATCTTCACCATATTCCTGTACAACAAGCCCATTCATTCGAATGGTGACCCGGTCAATAAAGAAGGCATCTTCCCCGTCAATTCTAATCTTCACCAATTGAATGTTTGCTCCGGTATCAACCCGGAACGAGCGAAATCGATCAGAAATGGGATAGATCCCTTCTACTGTCTCCTCCCAGACGACTTCTCCTAGTTCATCCAAAAATGTAATCGTAAAATTACTTTTGGAATCCGTATAGCTAAGTATAGGGTGATGGTAGTCAATGTCTACCTGGTAAGTTTTTCCATGCAGCGGGCCAATTGAGAAAATGGTAAAAACACACCACTTCAGTAAAAGACTGGTCACGACATTTAATTCAAAAAACGGCTTCGAAGAACAATTTGTGTAGATCATAATTTCAAAATTTTAGGGTTCAAAATTGATGATCCAAATATGCCTTGTACCACTCTTTTTCTACTGAACTTATGTTGCAGAGCATTGCACAAATGTTGAAAACAACTAATAATCAAATCGTTACAATGCACGACCTTTCTCTAGTTTGTCCCAATACTGAAAGCAAAAGTGATTTGGCGGGCTTTCGAAGTTGTTAGGTTCGTTTGTTAAACTCTTTCATTACTTCGCCCGGTGTCTTACCAAAGTGTGATTTGAAGCTTCGGCTAAAATAGGAAGTGTTGCTAAAACCAACTTCAAAGGCAATTTCAGCAACAGTAGCGGTACGGTTTTGCAGTAGTTCACGTGCTTTTTCAAGTCGGAAGACCCGGATGAATTGGCTGGGGTTCTGTCCGGTAATGGCTTTCAGCTTTCGGAACAACTGCGTCCGATCCATCCGCAGGTCCCGACCGAGCTTCTCAACGCTGTAATCATCATTACCCAAATTGGAGGCAACAAAACCTTCAACTTTTTCGAGAAAAACTGCTTCCATGGAAGGCAAAGGACTGAATTCCTCTACTTCGGAACCTTTGTGATGGTAACGGGCAATCCATTTTTTCCGGTTTTCCAAAAGATTGTGTACCCGGAGCAAAAGTTCTTCTGCATCGAAGGGTTTGGTGAGATATTCATCCGCTTGCTTCCTCAGTCCTTCGAGCAGGCTGGCTCTCGAAGACTTTCCCGTCAAGATAATGACGGGTATGTGACTCGTAACGGTCTCTTCTTTCAACGCATGAGTCAATGCGAAGCCATCCATTTTTGGCATCATCACGTCCGTAATAACGAGGTCTGGCACATGTCGACTTGCCAATTCGAGCCCCATCTCTCCATCTTGTGCCAGCAACAATTGGAAGTGTTCCTGCAAACAAGACTGGATATAGGCTCGAATGTCTTGGTGGTCCTCTACAATCAGTACCAGAGGTTTCTGACCTTGTTCAACCGGCCTATTCACAACTGACTTTTGAGGCCGATCTGTAATTGTGCTTTCCGTTGTTTTCCCGGAGCTGGCTTTTTGATCCGGAACAGGTTCCAGGGGAATTTCGACGCGAAATATAGAGCCTTTCTCTTCTTCGCTTTCAGCCCGAATGGTTCCTTGCTGGAGCTCAACTAATTCCTTGGTGAGGGCCAATCCGATACCGCTGCTTGATCGACTGCTGGTGTAATCGTTCTTATTTCCTTGATAATACAATTGAAAAATATGAGGAAGTGCTTCCTTAGAAATTCCTAAGCCGGAATCCTCCACCTCCAGTAGAACCCGGTCATACTTTCCTTTTTTCAGGGTTACGCTTACCTCTCCCCCACTACGGTTGTACTTGACGGCATTGCCAATTAGATTCAACAGGATTTGTTCGGTTTTTTCCCGGTCCCAAAAAACCATGATTTCTTCTTCGGTACTTTCGAACCGAAGCTCTATTTTTTCTTCATCCGTGATAGATTGGAAGGAATAAGTGACCATCTTTGCCAGGGCTACCAAATCAAAGACAACTTTGTTCAAATGCAATTTACCCGCCTCGAGCTTAGTGAGTTCTAGGATTTGGTCGACCATTCGATGGAGTTTCTGCGCGTAAGTTTCTGCTGTTATTAACTGCTTCCGACCTGCCGAATGATTAACTGTTGCTTTTAATTGTCGTAAAGGTCCCATAATTAAGGTCAACGGAGTTCGGAATTCATGAGAAATATTGGCAAAGAATCGGGATCTCAAGCGATCTAATTCCTGTAGTCTTATTCTGTCGCGTTCCGTTTCAAGGCCTTTGTAACTCAGGCTTAAAGAAAAACTTAGCAATTGTAGTATCGTTGCCAGTTCGAGAAACAAAATTCCCCAAAAGGTTGAGTTGCGTAAATGAATCCAGTCAAATGCTCCGGCATAATAGATCAGGGCGCTGACCAGAAGTCCCGATAGAATAAAAAAATTAGTTGCCGCTATGTACTTGGCAAGTTGATTGCCTTGACACCAATAGATCAAACTATTGCGAAAAAGTCCTAGAAGACCGATCATAGAAAGCGGAAAAAACAACCAATAGCTATCATACAATTTGAAAATGGTGAGCGGTAGTAATAACAGCAATAAATTGATGGAGCCAACCCCCATTACCAAAAGGTTGAACACGTGGATTTGACGCCTCAAGTCGGGGCGCCAACCATCGCCATGTATAAACTGGATTAAAAAAAAGCTGTAGAAAACAATGTAGCCGTATGTACTAGCAATCATCAGCAAGCGCCCCAGCCATGGAAACGCCGCTAGTGGAGTAAAATAATGAAATTCAAAAGAATAAAATAGGGATATCGACAGGCAGAAGATATAAGCGGCATAGTAAAGATAGGCTCGCTCCCGGTTCATGAGGTACATGATAAAATGAAACAGTAACATGATCCACAAAACACCGTGAAAAAAGGACTGCGAAGCAATTGTTCGATTGAAATACCAGGTGGAGTATCCAAGAAAAAAGGAGCGATTACAGATTTTGGGCTGTAAAGTAAACTCCCGGTCTCTCGGCCCCAGCTTGATGTAAAGTTCAGTAGTACTGATTGGAGTCAACTCCAATTGTAAAGTATGCGGAGAGGAGTAAATAGGAGAATGTTTTCGACTATCCCATTGGGAGCGGGGTGCCAGCGTTCCTCCGAGTCGCTGAGTCCAAAGATTGCTACCGGTACGGTACCAGGCGGTAAACAGATCTCCATGAACCAGCAATGCAATTGAAGTCGGTATGGTTTGTTGATTGTGGATGACTAATTTCAACCAGCAATTAGATTCCCAATTCGGATCGGGCATTTCGGTCAGGGATTTCCAATCGCCATTTCCTTTTGCAATTTCCTCAATCGACCAGGTTTCCGGTAGATCGGTTTGTATGGCGAAGAACTGTGAGCCATCGTACCACTGCCAAAGGCTATCTTGGTAAAACGCCTCATCGATCAGCAATCTGCGCTGTCCATTCAACATAAAAGGGAATAGCAACAGCACCGTGGCAATAAGGATGTTTACTTTTTTCATCGTACTGCTTAAAGCGTGTCGATGTAGTTACGGATTCCACGGATATGATCTGGTCGCGTGCGGCAACAACCTCCGATGATATTTGCCCCCAAATCAATCCATTGTTCGACATCTGTGAGATATTCCGGCACGCCAATCGGGTCGGCACCACTTTTCCTTGCATCCTCAGGGTCCGTATCTATTCCTTCCATATTGGAGTACGTATGAATTCGTTCGGGGTTGGCGTATCCGCCAAAAGGAAGGCTAGTGGCGTCTGCAAGAACTTTTATGGCCTCGGACAATTGATTCGTTGCACAACAATTGATCAGCATGGCTCCGTACTCAAAGGTTGAAATGGCTTCGATGGCCTCCGTTAGGGATTCACCGCTTGGCAGGGTATTCTTCCGGTTACCGTGTAAGGTAAAACTAATCCAAACCTCCTGTTCAACCACCTTACACGCCTCCAAAGCCCCTATTGCTTCTCTGGAGGAGGCCATACTCTCAATGATAATGAGGTCGGTTATGGGACCAAGCACCTCCAGGATTTCTGCATACTTTCGTACAATTGTAGCATGTTCCCCCACTAAATCTGCCCGGTAGCTGGTATTCAAGGGAGGGAGGGAACCTGCTATCTTAACGGGGCGAGCAGCAGGTTTGCGGGCTTGAATGGCAAGCTCGACGGCAAGGTTAGTCAATTCCTGCAATTGATGCCGTCGGTCTACTCTTGCCAATAGATCCTGTGTAACGGCATAATTATTCGCGATGATGATATCTGCTCCCGCCGCAATGTAGTCTTCGTGAACCCTACGAACAATATCGGGGTGATCGATCAATGCCTGTGCCGACCATATTGAGTCAAGATGAGAAGGTATGGTGCATCCACGATTTCTCAACTCAGTCCCCATGGCACCATCCAAAAGTGTAATTTTTCTTTCCATCGGCAAAGAATATGGATTTGTGGTATATAAGCTGTTAAAATTCTGAAGACCGGATTTTAACAGCTTCTAAGAACGTTCAAAGAATTGTCCAGGGGGCTGACAATGCACCGATAAAAGTAATAAAAATCAATAGTAGCAATAGATTCACGATCAGAATCGGAAGGGATTCTTTGTCAAAGCAGAGATTTATTCAGAAGTGCTTCAACTTCATTCTTAGGTAAATTCACACCGATGATATAGCCTTTCGGGTTAATCAAATACTTGGTCGGCAATTGCTTAACACCGTATTTACCAGCAATTTCAGAGTCAAAGAATTTCATATTCGTTGCGAGATCCAGCACGTGATAAGGCCATTCCAAGCCGTATCGGTTGATCGCTCTTTTCCAGGATTTTTCACTTCTTTCGATTGCTACGCTAACAATTTCAAAGCCTTCAGCATCCTTGAATTGCTTCCCATTGTATTTCTGGTAAAGATCTACTAGTTGAGGGTTTTCTTGCAAGCATGGACCACACCAACTCCCCCAAAAGTCCAGCAAAATGTAATTACCTTTTAATTCGTCAAACTCCCAGGAAGGGTCACTTGGAATAGCAGCTACAAAATTCGGAGCTACTTCTCCGTTAACAAACTTGGGTTTCATATAAAAATATCGAAATACGAAAACACCTATTACTACGAGAATTAGGATATTGGTAATGGAGCTTAGACCAAACTTTTTCATTTTCTCTAGTGATTTATGTGATCTGTAATAACGATTGAGCGTCGGTTATTCACAGAAAATTTTTCTTCTAAAATCCTCTATTTTAAGGGGAAGCCGTCATAAAAACCAACACATTGACGTAATTTTTTTTAAATTGACCGTGTTAGTCACAAATTCAGGCCCATATGTTAACGATCGATCCCAATAAGGTCGCAACAAAAGATCTTCATCAATATCTGGTAGGTGCTGTCGCCCCAAGGCCGATTGCATTTGCCAGTACCGTGGATGAAGATGGCATCCCTAACCTCGCACCCTATAGTTTTTTCAACGTTTTCAGCTCCAATCCACCAACACTGGTTTTTTCGTCCAACCGTCGGGTCTCCAATAATACTACTAAAGATACACTTCACAATGTCCGACATACCGGGGAGGTAGTTATTAATGTCGTTAGTTACGATATTGTTCGCCAAATGACACTTGCAAGTATTGAATTCCCATCAAATGTTAGCGAGTTTGACAAATCGGGGCTTACTCCGCTACATTCCGAGATGGTGAAACCGTTTCGAGTGGCTGAGTCTCCGGTGCAGTTTGAATGTAAAGTAAAAGATATTGTAGCACTTGGTGCACAGAAAGGAGCGGGCCACCTCATCATTGCCAATGTGGTCTTATTGCACATTAATGAAGATATTCTGGATGAAAACCATCGAATCAATCCACATAAAATAGATTTGATGGGACGGCTGGGGAGAGCTTTTTATACCAGGGCTAGCGGAGAATCCGTTTACACCATCTATCAACCCGTCACCAAAATTGGAATTGGTTTTGATCAATTACCGAAGTCCGTCAAGAATAGTGATGTATTGACCGGGAATAACCTTGGACAATTGGCTTCTATGACCGAAAAGCCCAGCAGAGCATCCATTGAAGAGATCAAAAACGAACACCGGATTCAACAAATCTTAAAGTCTCACGATCCCATCAATAGGTTGCACCTTTACGCGCAAAAGGAGTTGGAAAAAGAAAACACCGAATTGGCCGCTAAACTGGCCTGGCTCGGGGAATGGATAGAACCTTCCGCTAATAACAATCAGGATTAAGAATTAGGGTCTTCCAGGCTTTCAGCCTGATGCAAGTTTAACTTGACAAAGTACTGCTAGTAAATGCAGAAAGGTCAAAATAGTCGAACTATTCTAACCTTTCTATCTTGTGCCTGCCGAAACTGTACCTTCCTATTTCGCCCGGGCGCAAAACACTATGAATTCACCGTATAAACAGCTTCTTTACCGAATTCTTTTACCAGTAAATAATAGAAGATTGCTCGATACTTATTTCTGTTAGACGATCCCATTTTCTGGCATACCTTTTTAATGGCAGCATCCAATTCCGGCCCATCATCCAAACCCAATTTCTTGATTAGAAAATTCTTCTTCACGCGATCCAATTCGGACTGGTCCGAACAAGACACCGACGCGGCATCCTTGCGGTAGATGGACGGCCCCAAACCCCTGGTCACCAATTTTAGTAATTCAGAGTCGATTTTTTTGATGCCGATCTTTTCAGACATATTGGAATGGTAAAGCTCCAGGGCTTCGTCAAATTTACTCATAATTCGCTGATTAAATTATTTTGTAATGGTAAGTAAGTGATCAAATTTTCTCTATTGTGACTGATAAGCGAGCTAGAAGTAACACATTCATTTTATTTAAATCGTAAATCCTGCCGGGGAGGCCATCCTTTCCTCCCCAACCAGCAGTAGAATTCCCCTAAAAATGGTAATTTCATTTTCTCATGGTAAACAGTGAGTTTATTTTCTCAAAAAACCGAGATATTGTAAATTAAAATCCTTCGATGAATAGAGCTATAAAGAAAACAATGATTGGGTTGACTTTAGGGTTGACCTGGTTCATCTCTGTGGCTCAATCGGAAATGCCCATTTCCGATATACTGGATCAAACCATGGTAGCTGCAGAGATTGAAGCCTATCTTAAGTACGCATCTCAACTTGCCATTACGCAACATGAAAAAGCAGCTGAATATCTTGAAAAAGCAAAAAAGTTAGCGGAAGAGAACGGTCAGCAACAGGGTTTGGCGAAAACCTACTTAAACATGGGAACGCTTTATACGAACCAAGGAAAACTATCAGAAGCCATCGAACCGCTCCTAGCAGCTTTGGATTATGCTCCTCCCAAGACCGATACCCTCCTGAGAATCGAAATCTTACTGGCTACTTCCAATGCTTATCTACAATTGCGAAGTTATCCGGAGGCCAGGAAGGCACTCCGGGAAGCGGTGACACTAAGTAGCCTAAATACAGACCGGCAGTCTCTCGGCCGAGTTTATTCCCAATTCGCCCATTTCTATTGGCAGGCACACCCGGATAGCTTTCAAGTGGCCTACCAATATCTGCAGGAAGCCATCCCTATTCAGACTTCCATTAATGATGAAAAGGGTCTTGCTAATTCGTATGCCAACCTGGCCATCACACTCGAAAGCGACGGCAGGCCCCGGGAAGCTAAGAAATATTACCGGGATGCCATCACACTTTCGGAGCGCGTTCGCGACACCGTCTTATTAGCACGCAACTATCTAAATTATGGTTCATTTCTAACCAAACAACAACAGTATCAAAGCGGCCTGAGGTTTTTGCAAAAAGCGGAACAATTGATCAACTTATTGAACAATGTGTTTTATCAATCTCAAAATTATCTTTTCCTCTCCAATTGTTACGCCGATTTACGCGAACCTGAAAAAGCACTTCACTACTACCGACGCTATAATTCCGCCAAAGACGAAATCTTTAATGAACAAAAGGCCCGGGAACTGGCTGCCATTCAAAACGAATATGAAAGTCGCCAGCAAAAGCAGGCCCTCGAGCTATTGAAACAGGAAGCGAGGATCCGACAAACTGAGTTGGATCATCAGTCCTTCTTACAGCGACTTTTCACCATTGGATTCATTCTTTCGCTCTTGGTTTTGGCGTTTTTTATACGATCTTTCAATATTAAAATGAAAGCAGAAAAAGCACTGGCCCAAAAAGACAAGGAAATAAATCAGTCCAGACTTGACGAACTCCAAAAACAACACAAAATAACCGCTTTGAATGCTCTTTTGAAGGGAGAGGAAAATGCCCGACGTCATATTTCTGAGGAAGTCCACGAAGAATTGGGCAGCATTATTTCGGCAGTCCAGTTTAACTTTCAGTCCCTGAAAAGTAGGTTCCCCGACAACAGTCCAGCTATCGATCAAACCAATCTCCTCGTTAATCAGGCCGTCTCTGAAATCCGCCGCATTTCTCATCAGATCATGCCTGGTGCCCTCATCAAACTCGGTTTAAACGCAGCCATTGGAGACCTTTGCCAAAGAATGGAGAAAGTGGGTCTTGAAGTTGACTTCCACAGTGCTGAATTGGAGGACCTGCGGCTCAATTCGAGCATTGAATTGACAACGTACCAATTGGTGCAGAAATACCTCGAAAGCCTAGTCAAGCAATCTCATGCCACCCAAGCATTTGTTCAACTCACAAAAAGTGGCCAGCAATTGGATCTGATTATTGAGGCCGATAGAAAACAATTGACCACAAAGCCTAACTCGGATGAAGAAACTTTCGACCTTCATTCAATCGAAAGCTATGTGAATTACCTGGATGCAAGCATGGAAATCCAACCAAAAAGAACAAACGGGTCAATGTTGAAAGTATCCATACCATTGGGTAATACTTAATCTTGCAGCTGATTAAAATACTACTGTCTTATTGTTGTAGATGAAAACCCGGTCGTCAAAGACCAAACGAAGCGCCTTGGCTAGAACAATTTTTTCAATGTCTTTCCCCGCACGTGACATATCTTTAGCAGAAAACTGATGATTTACTGAGTTGACATCCTGGGCAATAATTGGCCCTTCATCCAGGCCTGCGGTCACAAAATGAGCGGTAGCTCCAATAATTTTAACGCCTCGATCGAAGGCCTGCCGATAGGGGTTTGCTCCTTTGAAAGCGGGCAAAAAGGAATGATGGATATTGATGATGCGATTCGAAAACTGCGCCACAAATGAAGCGTTGAGGATACGCATGTATTTAGCGAGGATCATGTAATCAAAATCATACCGCTGAACGATCTCCAGCACCTGAGCTTCGTGTTCTTCTCTCGAGATGTTCCGATGATCCACAAAATGGAAAGGTACCTGAAATTTCTCTACCAGCGGCTGTAATTTCTGGTGATTGCTGACGACAGCGACTACTTTCGCATTGAGTTCTTCGTATTCGCAACGCACCAGGACCTCCGATAAGCACTGGTGTTCCTTGCTGGCAAAGACGATGATCCGCTTTCGTTTTTCTTCCACAAGGTGAATCTTACAGTCGTTTGGGAGAGCGGCCTTGAGTTCCTTTTCCAATGCTACTTGATCACAATCTCCTGTAAACACGGTCCGCATAAAAAAACGATGACTTTGTCCCTCCACAAATTCATCATTCCTGACAACATTCAGATCAAATTCATACAGGATTTTAGTCACTTTGTAAACGAGCCCTTTTTCATCGGGGCAGCTGACACGTAGTATCTTGTTCATTGCGTTGTATATATTTCATTTTACTTAATCCTGAAGTACGGATTTCATTCGTTTAGGTTTTAACAGCCTCTAAGAAACTTGTTCGGAATTCCCTCGCTGGACTAAAAACGAGCGTGCCTTTTACCATCCTCTTTCAAAATTTTGGCCCGCTCAAAAGTTTTGGGTAAGAGAGGCGTGTGGTCGGCTTGATCGGGAAAAACGATGACATCGCCATTTTTAGGAACTCTTCCTTCCTCCCAATTGCGGCAGTCACGCCAATTTTCCGGCACTCCATTTCCCGTCCATACGGACGAGGTATTGGCAGAAGGATAGTCTTTCGTTATTACTGCTTCAGGAGCAATGTAAGTGGCTTTTACGAAACATCGCTGGCCTTCATAAGTATTCCGGTAATTCCTCGCCTTGATGGTGATCCACCCGGTAAAATCTGGCGTGTAACGAAGCACTAATGTCCCGGTGCCATGAGTTTGTTGAAGGCGCCGACCACTCCGATCAAAGATAGCCAAAGTCAGTTCTCTACCGGATTCCGTAGGGAAAAGTTCGCAAGTTAGCGCCCTGTTTTTTGCGACAAATATTTTACCGGCAATCCGATAATTCGTAGATAGATCCGGAAGGGCTCCCCCTTGTCCTAAGGACTCACAGTGACGATCCCCCAAATCATCTGCCAACTCCCACTCTTGAGTGGTCTCAGGATTCCTCACAGGACTCCATTCGGATAGATAGTCCTGCATTTGTCGAACCGAACTAAATGGAGAATTTGCCGGCACCGGAGCCCAGACGGAATAACCATGGCGACCAGCGATGTTCAGTTCTGGATTTACCGGTGGTGTATTGACATTAAGTCGGCCATCTCCCTGAACAGTTTTCACATCGGTACCGTTTGCTCCGGAATAATCCATCAGGTTTGTGCCGGGGGGGAAATCGGTGTTAATCCAGGCGTTTTGCCAATCTTCCCAGCTATCATTGACGCCGACTATTGCCTTTCCACTTCGCTCAATAATCAAGTGGTCGGCGGGAGTACCTTGTTCAAAATGCGTACTTGCTTCGGCACTTCTGACCTTGTAAGGGCCGGATTTGAAATCCAATTTCTGATGGCACTGGATTAGGTTTTTTATGTCTTCATGAACGGGTAATCCCTTTAGGTCTGACGGAAGATGATCGAATCGGTTCGACCGATAACCAATATCGAATAAATCTTCAAAAAAAATCTGTGGATTGCCATCCATCGCTAGGATTACCGCATAAGCAGTGGCCAGTCGAGGTTCATTGGGTTCTATGTGTGCGGATAGCTCGCTACCTCCATTCCAGCCGTTGTAGTTGCCCTTTTCATCCAGCCTCGGCCGAAAGGTATCGTGGTTGTTGATAAAAGGGACCGTTTTATGTACGAGTCGATCGATTGAGGAATAATATACGGTGCGGTTGGCTTCCGTTTGTTGCGCGCCGGCTAAAAGGCTTACATCGAAATTACCCATGCCATACACCATATTGTATAAACCGCCGGTCCTATCGAATGCCCGTAGGTTGAAATCAAAAACTCCCGCTCGTTTGTTCACCGCCTGATACCAGTTGTCCAGTTCAGAAGAACTTCCAACATATTCACCGACCGCAAACATCTGGTCGCCCCCGCTGGCAAAACCTGCATTAAACTGAAGGTTGTACAGAAAATCCTCCGAAGCTTGAAAATCAAAATGCTTTACCGCATCCACCCTAACCCCATCAAAACCAGTCTGTTTTTTGTACCATATCATCCAATCGCGCATTCCTTTCCTCATATACCCATTGTTTTCAGTGCCGGATTGAACGGGGTTATAAAGGGCATTGCTACTTTGTCCAAAAGCGTCATCAGCAAAACAAATATCCGGGCCGAAAAACTGACTGCAGATATCGCCTCCCGAACAATTGTGAGCTGGATTGGGATGAAAGTTGTGGTAATTTTTTGGGAATCGCCCTCTACGGCTTAGATACTCCGATTCGGTTTCGTTGATGGCCGGCGTCTGATAACAAACATACCTGAAGTTGGCATACTTGTCGTTGGTCGACTCGGGATCTTCTCCACCTTTGCCCGTATTGCTGCCAGCACCAATAACGTGGTTGGGAACAATGTCTTGCACGACTTCGATCCCATTGGCGTGAAATACGGCGATCATGCGCAGTAGCTCATCTTTTGTACCCAGGCGAGTGTGAACCGATCCTTTTTGAAATTTATCCCCCAGGTCATAATGATCAAATGGAGCGTAACCGACGCCAGGTTCTCCAAAAGATAAGTTTTTTACCGAAGGGGGGATCCAAACTGCATCAATCCCGATCTCCGCTAATCGGGGCGCCAGGTCGGTCAGATAGTTGGCCCAGCCATTTGGGTAATTGGAGTTTTTGTAATCCCACCAAAAGCCCTGAAATAAAACCTTCTTATCAATCTGCTGGGCATAGATCGGCAATGAAAGCAGTATAAGAAACGACCAAAATAATCCTTTTTGAACCATTCTCTTTAGTTTAGTAAAATGCATTGAAATCAGGTCAATGCCCAATACGAAGCCCGCCAGGTACTAAATTCCTGGCGGGCTTCGTGATCAAACAAATAATATATTGTTCCGGAGCAATACTTTATTGTTTTCCGACCTGTTGCAGTCGCTTAACCTGATCCTCCCGTAGTGTAGGATACTCAATACCTAACTGTTGGAGGTAGGTATCGTATTGTGCTTCGTCGTAATAATATTTCTCTAATTGAGGGCGGAATTCCTCCATAATTTCCGTATTCAAGTAAATAGCCGGTTGGTCGGTTTCCGTTACCATGGGTATGTACTTCTGTTTCATGCCTTGTTCATTATGAAAGTACTCCTTCGCGTCATCAACAAGTCCCGGCTCCAGGAAGAAATCCAGTAGGGTCATAGCTTCCACTTTGGCACCGGCAACCACGCCTTTATGAGCAATCGGTGTAGCCATTGCTATGGCATTAGACCAATGATGCCCTTGCAAGCCCGGGATATTTGAAGGAAATCGCATGGTGACCGTCGGCAGCTTCCAGGAGATATCGCCGATATCATCAGATCCACCGCTGATGTATCTGACTACCGGCAGGCCAATGGTGTCCAGTTTTATGGCCAGCCCATTGGTGTCGCGGGGAGAATTCACTTCGCGTTGTAATGCCCTGGCCAGTCTTTGGTCTTCTTCACTCCATTCGGGCAATCCCACCTCTTTAATGTTTTCGTACATGGTTTCGGCAATGACCTTATTGAAGTGGCGAGGCCATGCGGAGCCGAGTACTTTTCTACTGACTTTCGTACGGGTCATCATAGCCGCTCCTTCCGCAATTTCATTGGCCCTTTCATACACTTCCATGATCTTCGGATAGGTCACCTGACGAAAGTAGTACCAGATGGAGGCCTTGGACGGCACTACATTTGGTTGGTCTCCTCCGTTGCTGATGATGGAATGGGAACGGTGGATGGGGTCGGTATGCTCTCTGGCATATTGCCAACCGATGCTCATTAACTCAACAGCATCTGCAGCGCTTCTCCCTCGCCAGGGTGCACCGGCCGCATGAGCTGCCTCTCCCTCAAAGGTATACTCCACAGAGACAAGCCCCGTTCCCCTGGCTTGTCCGTAAGACACGGAAAGATTACTACTTACATGTGTAAAAATACACATATCAACCTCATCAAAGTAGCCATCTCTGGTAAAATAAGCCTTGGTTCCTACCAGTTCTTCAGCTACCCCTGGCCAAACGATTAAGGTACCGGGAATTTTTTCTCGCTCCATAATCTCTTTAACAGCAAGGACGGCTACTACATTAAGGGGGGTTCCTGAATTGTGGCCTTCTCCATGGCCCGGCGCTCCTTCTACGATCGGATCATGGTAAGCCACCCCTGGTTTCTGAGAAGCTTTGGGAATACAATCCAAATCGCTCCCTACCGCGATGACTGGTTTTCCAGAACCCCATTTCGCCCACCAGGCAGTAGGAATTCCAGAGATACCGTACTCAATTTCAAAACCATTTTTCTCCAAAATAGCCGTTATATACTTGGAAGTTTCTATTTCCTGAAAACCAAGTTCAGCAAAGCTGAATACCTTATCAACCATTACCTGCGCCATCTTTTTTTGAGCGTCCACCTTTTCTTTCACTTCTTCTTTCAAGGACGCAATTTTATCTTTGGAAAATTGGGGGGCTTGGGCATGTGACACCTCAATTAGACAGCCCAAGGTCAAGAGAATAACAAATAGAGATCTTTTTTTCATACTAACTCGATTTCGTGATTAAATTTCAGGACAGTTTTGACCTTAATCATCCGCCTTTTTCAATTGCTCCAATTGATCTTTTCTCAATGTGGGATAAGTGATTCCCAACTGTTCCATGTAAGAATCGAATTTCGTTTCATCGTAATAGAAAGGTTCGAGCTTGGGCTTGAATTCTTCCATGATTTCTTTGTTCAAGTGGATGGCCGGCTTGTCGTCGGGCCCCACCATAGGTATATACTGTTGTTTCATTCCTTGTTCTTCGCGAAAATACTTCCAAGCCTCTTCTACCAATGCCGGCTTGAGGAAAAAATCCAACAAGGTGGCTGCTTCTACCTGAGCACCAGCCACTACTCCTTTGTGGGCAATAGGAGTTGCCATGGCAATAGCATTTGACCAATGGTGGCCTTGCAAGCCAGGGATATTGGATGGATACCCCATTGTTACAGTAGGTAATTTCCAGGAAATGTCGCCAATATCATCGGAGCCTCCACTCACGTAGTTTTTGATCGGTAAGCCCAATTTACCTAATCTGGTGGCCAAGCCATTGGTATCTCTCGGAGAATTAACCTCTCTTTGAACCGCCTTAGCCAAAAGTTGATCGGCCTCAGACCATTCGGGTAAACCAACTTCTTTAATATTGTCGTACATGGTCTCGGCAATTACCTTGTTGAAATGTCGGGGCCAAGCCGATCCCAGTATCCTCCGACTTACAGTGGTCCGAGTCATTTTGGCCGCTCCCTCCGCTATTTCATTTGCTCTCTCATATACTTCCATGATTTTCGGATAAGTCACTTGACGAAAGTAATACCAGATAGAGGCCTTGGATGGAACCACATTGGGTTGATCTCCACCATTGTTAATAACAGAATGAGACCGGTGAATGGGATCGAGGTGTTCTCGAGCGTATTGCCAACCGATATTCATCAACTCTACAGCATCAGCGGCGCTTCGACCCCGCCAGGGAGCTCCAGCTGCATGAGCCGCTTCTCCTTCGAAAGTATATTCTACAGAAATTAAGCCGGTCCCCCTTGCTTGACCGTAAGAAACTCCCAGGTTACTATAAACATGGGTAAAAATGCAAAGGTCTACATCGTCAAAATAACCATCTCGAGTAAAGTAAGCTTTGGTTCCCAGTTGCTCTTCTGCAACCCCTGGCCAGACCACCAGGGTACCGGGGATTCCCTCCTTTTCCATCACTTCCTTGACGGAAAGTACTGCTACCACATTGAGCGGTGTTCCAGAATTATGGCCTTCGCCATGACCCGGTGCTCCATCAACAATTGGATCATGGTAGGCCACTCCGGGCTTTTGGGAAGCTTTGGGTATACAATCCAAATCACTTCCCACTGCAATTACGGGCTTACCAGAACCCCATTTTGCCCACCAGGCGGTCGGTACGCCAGAAATTCCATATTCTACTTCAAAACCATTTTCTTTCAGGATATCGGTTATGTACTTGGAAGTTTCTACTTCTTGAAACCCCAGCTCTGAAAAGCTAAAGATCTTATCGACCATTATCTGAGCCATTTTTGCCCGAGCTTTGACTTTATCTTTAACTTCTTCTTTTAACGTCTCTATCTTTGAATCGGTAAACAAAGGTGCCTGAGCTTGTGTTTGCGAAACGGATCCGCTAAGGAACACCACTAGCAGGAGGTTCGTTAATTTTTGCATACTCATATTTTTTAGTGAACGGTGCACATTTCATTTATGGTTTCAGTTTTTTCACACGGTTGGTCAACAACTGAATTCCCTTTTCGCTGACCAAGGCATTAATCTTATCCAATTCTGATTCCAATATTTCGTTTAAATTCTTCAATTCTTCATTGAGCGTTGTTTCCAGCTCAGTTTGAACACCTAAGGCCTGGGCCGTAGGGGGAAAATCTCCACGTTGCTGATCGGCCAACAAAAAAGCCAGGTGATTATTGACTTTAATGCCAAAGTTGAGCGGATCCTGGTAACTCTGGTTTTTAGTTTGATGAATGTTGTTTTCAATGGTTGTGATTTTAGCATCTAACTCATCTGCCAATTGAATCACGGCCTTATAATCCGGATCTTCTCCCAGTTTTTCCTTGAGGTAGTCGATGTCCTTTCGGATGCTTCGAATATCAATGATGGCCTGGTGGGCTTCACTTACTTTGTCTCTGGTTTTTAAGAGAAAGTCGAACTGGTTCTGATAGTCTTCTTGCGTATTAGGAAGTCGTGGATCTTTGACGATCTCAAATTCCTGTTCGGTGATTTTATCATTGACTGTCAATCGGGCAACGTATTTGCCAGGAACCGCTCTCGGGCCTCGGTTTGGAGAGGAGTAAAGTACCATTCCTGGGAATTCCTTAAATCCCGGATACCGCATATCCCAAACAAATTGATTGCCCCCTTCTTTTAGTTTTAATTGCTCTTTTTTACTTTCAGAAAACGTAGAAAATGCTCGAACCAGATCTCCGTCCGTTTCCAGTATCTCCAGAGACACTTGGTCTTCAGGGTCGAACTCTTTCATAAAATAGTGCAACAGTACGCCATTTGGATGGTTGGTACCGACGAGCTTCGGATTCGGGTTTTCCCAGTGGCTATTTTGAGCGATCCGATACGCCCCCTTAGGTTTAAATAGGTGAAAGTCTTTACTAGCAATCTCCTCACTCATTTGATGTAAGGGGCTTAGATCATCAATCATCCAAAAGCTCCGCCCGTGGGTAGCAGCAATCAGGCTCTTGTTTCTTAGGTGTAAGTCGCGAATCGAGACAATCGGCAAATTTAGCTGAAAAGGTTGCCAGTTTTCTCCATCATCGAAAGAAATGTACATACCCCATTCCGTCCCAGCGTAAAGTAGTCCTGGTCGGTCGGGATCGGCTCGAATTGCCCTAGTGTAGTGATTTGGATCAATTCCCTTGGTAATTAACTTCCAGGTTTTACCATAATTCGTTGTTTTATACAAATATGGGGTGTAATCGCCAAATTTGTACGCAGTCGCGGCTACGTATGCTGCTCCCTCCTGGGTCGGATGCACTTCCACACAATTCATCATATTGTATTTGGGAGACATGGGAGGAGTTACATTATTCCAGGTTTTTCCTCCATCTTTTGTCACGTGAACGAGCCCATCGTCTGAACCGGTCCAAATAACTCCTTTTTCCTTTGAGGATTCGGCAGCAGCAAAAATCGTCGCATAGTATTCTACTCCGGTATTGTCCTGCGTAATGGGTCCGCCTGAAGAACGAATGGTCTCCGGATCATTCCGCGTAAGATCCGGACTGATCACCTCCCAGGACTGTCCTTCGTCATAAGTTACGTGAAGGTGATTGGAAGTAGCGTATAATTTATTGGGATCATGTGGACTGAAAAATATCGGATAATTCCAATTAAAACGATATTTCATGACTTCAGCTCCGGATCCAGCCGGGTTGAAAGGCCATACATTGGTCGAACGCGTTTGTTCAGTTCGATGATCTACACGCATCATATAACCTTTATAGGTGCCTCCGTAAACTACCTCCGGATCCTCCGGATCCGGAGCCAGGTGTGCGCTTTCTCCACCGGCTGTTCGTTGCCAATCTCTTTCGGTCAGAGAACTCCCAGAATTTCGATGGCTGATCCTAATCGTGCTATTATCCTGTTGAGCGCCATAGATCCGAAATGGAAAATGATTATCGGTTGTCACACGATAAAACTGGGCAGTCGGCTGGTTATAGTAGGTTGTCCAGTTTTCTCCGGCATCATTACTGACCTGCGCCCCGCCATCGTCGGCTATAACCATGCGTTGATTGTTATCCGGGTCGATCCAAAGATCGTGATGATCGCCATGAGGGGTAGAAATCTGCTCAAAGTTTTTACCTCCATCTTTGGAACGCCAGAAACCGACATTACAAACATACACCATATCTTCATTCTGCGAATCGGCGTAAATTCTGGAGTAATACCATGCTCTTTGCCGGAGAGACCGGTTCGCACTGGTGTACTCCCAAGTCTTTCCTGCATCATCAGAACGGAATACGCCTCCTTTTTCGTTCTCGATAATGGCCCAAATACGATCGGAATTAACCGGCGAGATCGCAATTCCGACGATGCCCCAAACGCCCTTAGGCAAGCCGGGGTTATTGGTCAATTGCACCCAACTGTCACCACCATCGGTACTTTTCCAGAGATGACTGCCAGGTCCCCCGCTGTCCATCCTATATCCATTCCTTTTGATTTCCCAGGTACTGGCGTAGATAATCCTGGGATTATTCGGATCCAAAATGATATCGACGGCACCGGCCTGGTCGCTTTCGAACAAAATTTTCTCCCAGGTCTCTCCTCCATCCTTGGAGCGGTAAACTCCTCGCATTTCATTAGGTTTCCACAAATTTCCCATTGCAGCAACATATACCAGATCTGGATTTTGAGGATGCACCCTGATCCGGCCAATGTGCTGTGATTCCTTCAGGCCAATAAATTTCCAGGATCTGCCGGCATCGGTAGATCGCCACATCCCCCATCCCGAGGATACATTTCCGCGAACGGTCTGTTCACCTTCGCCCACATATATTACATTCGGGTCACTCTCTGCAACAGCAACTGCTCCGATCGAGCCGCCAAAATATCCATCGGATATACAAGACCAAGAATTACCTCCATCTTCCGTTTTCCATACTCCCCCTCCGGCGGTCCCCATATAGTACAAATTTTCTTTGTGCTTGACGCCAGCTACAGTACCTGCCCGCCCACCCCGAAAAGGGCCGACCAAACGCCATTGAAGACCATTGTAGAGTGTCGGATCAAAAGCTGTTTTCTCACTGCTTTGTGCAGTCAAATGCATTTCATTAAAACAAATGAACAGGAATAAGAGTATTGGAAAATAGAGACGCGTTGTGAAACACATGCGATAATGTTTATAAGTTGGTAAATATTTAATCTCGTCGTGAACAAGCGCCAAGCTCTAAAATCTTGGCAAAAAAGAGGCGTATTTTGGAAAAATCAACTCCTGGAAGTGGAAAATAGTAAATTTTTCATTTTAGCTTATGTTTAAGCTTTATCTTTTAGGCCAGAAAAAATAGAAAAAGCGCCAAACCATGATAATGTTTCCTACTAAAGCCTTTTTTCCACTCCTCTTGTTAATCTGCACTGCTGAGGTCATCAATTGTCAATCGGATGCTGCAAACCAGGTTATTGATCCCACCTTTTATGAACGGCTGGAATTTCGTTCGGTAGGTCCGAGTCGCGGCGGCCGGGTGACAGCCATTGCCGGGATCCCAAGCCAATCTTTTACCTTTTACATGGGAGCCACCGGTGGTGGAGTCTGGAAAACCAATGATGCCGGCACGACTTGGAATAATATCTCGGATGGCCAGATCAAAGCGGGTTCGATTGGTTCGATTGCCGTAGCTCCTTCCAATCCCAACATAGTGTACGTAGGAACTGGATCTGCTTGTCCCCGCGGAAACATTTCCGCGGGAATCGGCATGTATAAATCCTCAGACGCCGGTAAAAATTGGAAACACATTGGTCTCCCCAATGCGGGCCAGATCGGCAAAGTCGAGGTCCACCCATCCAATCCGGATATCGTTTATGCAGCGGTTTTGGGACAAATCTTTGGTCCGAACAAAGAAAGAGGTGTCTACAGAACGAAGGATGGTGGAGAAAACTGGGAACAGGTCCTTTATGTAAGTGACTCCACTGGGGCCATCGACCTGGTGGTCAGCCCCGATAACCCTGATATTATTTATGCAGCTATGTGGCGGGCGGAACGCAAGCCCTGGACTTTGATTGATGGTGGAAGTGAAGGTGGGATTTGGAAAAGTACGGATGGCGGAGACCAATGGGCTCCATTAGGCGGCGGGCTTCCATCCGGTCTGATCGGCCGAATCGGCCTGGCCATTTCACCGGCAAACCCAAACCGGGTTTGGGCCCTCCTCGTATCAGCTCAGGAGGAAAAATCGGGTTTGTATCGCAGCGACGACGGCGGCGGAAATTGGTCCAGAATCTGCCGCGATCATAAGTTACGCCAAAGAGCATGGTACTACTCCCATTTAACGGCTCATCCCACCGATGAAAATACTGTCTACGTCAATAATGTTAATTTCTTCAAGTCAATTGACGGGGGCAAAACCTTTGATCAAAAAATTAAAGTGCCGCACGGCGACAATCATGGCCTTTGGATCAATCCTAGCAATCCCGACATTATGATACAGTGCAATGATGGGGGCGCGTGCATTAGTTTAAATGGGGGGAAAACCTGGTCGACCCAATTGAATCAACCCACCCCGGAATTCTATCCCGTTTCAATCGACACCCAATTCCCCTACCGCTTGTATGCCGGCCAACAAGACAACTCGACCATTAGTGTCCCCAGTCGCAACCCCGGCGGCATTACCAATCAACAAAACTGGTTCTCAATAGGTGGCGGCGAGTGTGCAGATGTAGGTGTAAACCCCAATAATCCTGACATTATTTGGGCGGGAAGCTACAGCGGAGAGATTACCATCATGAATCGCGCAACCGGACAGGTCAGACAGGTGACGGCTTACCCCCATTATACGGAAGGGACTCAACAGCGCGATCTCAAGTACCGTTGGCAGTGGAACTTCCCCATCGCCGTATCCCAATACGATCCTCAAACGGTTTATCACACTGCAAACTATGTATTCAAAACAACAAATGACGGTCAAAATTGGGAAAAAATAAGCCCCGACCTGACCCGTCAATTAGATCAATACCACGATATTCCCGGGGGGCCCATCCAGCACGATGCCACCGGGGTGGAAGTGTATTCTTCCATTTTCGCTTTTGAAGAGTCCCCTTTTCAAGAAGGTGAATTATGGGCGGGATCTGATGACGGTCTCATCCACATTACTCGAGACGGAGGAACTAACTGGACAAATATCACCCCCAAGAATATGCCCTTTGAAGGCACCGTCAACAAAATAGAACTTTCCTCACATCAGGCTGGTCGAGCACTCATCGCCGTCTACAACTATCGCTACAATAACTTCAAACCCTATGTTTATCTAACCAATGACTACGGTGAAAATTGGCGATTACTAACAACCGGGAAAAATGGCATCCCCGAAAACCATTTTGTTCGTGCCATTGCCGAAGATCCCGATCGCAAGGGACTATTGTACGCCGGTACCGAATACGGTATTTACGTCAGTTTTAACGAAGGAAACAACTGGCAATCTCTACAATTGAATTTACCTCACGTTCCTATAACGGACCTCGAAGTTTACAACAAGGACTTGATTTTAAGTACGCAAGGTCGAGCGTTTTGGATTCTAGATGATATCAGCCTCCTGCACCAACTCGATCAGGGAATTACGGAAAAAGAACCCCATTTATTCGCTCCCCGTACGGCTTTCCGGACCAGTATTTCCGATTATGAACCTAGTATTCATTTTTACCTGCCGGATCGCCCTAAGAAGTATCAAAAGGTACAACTGGAGATACTGGATGAAGCCGGCCAAGTTATCCGCACTTTCACCAATAAATCTAAGAATTCGCTGAATAAGATCACGGTCCGGTCCGGCCTCAACACATTCAAATGGAATTTGAAGCACCAAGGCCCGGAATTAGTCAATAATTTAGTCGCAATGGTGATTCGAAATCCTGCTCCCGGTCCACGTGCCGTACCAGGCACTTACACCGTGAAGCTGACCGTAGGATCCTGGACCAGCAGTCAACCGCTAACGGTCAAAGCGGATCCTCGATGGTCTAATGTAAATACCGAAGATTGGCAAGCACAATTGGATATGGCTTTAGAAATCAGAGATATGATTACAGAGTCCCACCAGCGCATCAAAAACTTACGGGCCATAAAAAAACAGATTACTTCCAATCTGGAACTGACCAAGAATGAATCGACCCACACGGACTTAGCTAAAATGGGAAAAAGCATTAAAGCCCAACTCAATAGAGTGGAAAACAAAATCATTCAAAATCGGGCAGAGGTCAGTCAAGACAACATCAATTATCCCCGCGTATTTAGCAATCATATTGGTCGGCTCTACAGTGTTGTGACGAATGCACATGACCGTCCAACCGGCGGCTCCATAGAACGTTTTGAAGATCTGAAAAAAGAATACGAAAGCATTATTAAGGCCTATGATGAAGTCGTAGAGATAGAACTTCCAAAGTTTAACAACCTATTGATTGAAAAAGAAGTACCCAGGCTGATACTGCCCGAAAAGTTTTGATATGAAGAATTCTATAAGTGAAGTTGTCTAAAGTTTCTGTTTCGCAGCGAAAAAATCAGATAAATGGTTCTCAGAATCGGTTTTTTTCTCAGCATAGCAGCGCTACGGTGATAAAAA
>JANQRV010000347.1 GCA_028284395.1 Saprospiraceae bacterium | reverse complement strand
CTTCAGTCATGTAGCGCAGCTATAATCCTTCAGTGCGGCATTGGCCAGCAAAAAAATGACCTCAGATCATCTTTACAACTATTTTTGATCACTTACTTAATTGACTTTTTTAATGAAAGATGTTTTTTTCTCTCAGCAACTTCTCCGTCTCTTTCAAATCAGCCGATATCTCAAATCCCTCCCTAAACCATCCGTAAATACCGTACAGCAATCGACGGGCTTCTTCTACCCTACCTTGATCCATCCACAACCTCGCCAAGCCGTTACTGGCCCGTAGTTCGAACAATTTACTCTGTTTTTCTCTGGATAGGGCAATGGCTTTTTGATACCAGAGCTCAGCTTCGAATTGCGCATTGATTTTTTGGTAGTATTTGCCTTTCACCCGCAGCAATTCTTCCTTAATTTGATGTTGTCCGTTTATCTCATGCAGGGATTTTTCTGCATCCTCAATAAATGTCGCAGCCGCTTCGGTCTGATTCTGATCAAGTAAAAATTCTGCCAGATTGATGCGAAAAATATTGGACGCAAAACGGTTTCTCATGGCTTCCTGACCCTTCAATCCTTCGTAGGCCAAATCCAAAGATTCGGCATTGCCCCCATTGATGGTTTGAACAAAACCATAAAAGAATTTAAGCATGGCTACTGGGAATTCTTCCTTCTTTTCAAGAGCACGAGGATAGGCTTCTTCGACAATTTCGGCCAGTCGGATAAAATTCCTACTGAACAGGCAAGCGAAACTCGACATTACCGTAGCCACCCAATAGGGCATCATCTTGTTGTTTTTTCTGACCCAGTCGAAGTATTGATTTTGAACTTGTCTTGCCTGCTCCAAATATCCCATAATAGCCAATACCATTTCGTACGATGTCAAGTTGGTATTATGAACATCCCCGTAGGCGACCAATGAAAGGTATCCATGAGCTTCCGGATCATAGATAGGGATGATCTCCTCTAGTTCCTCTTTGGCAGACGCAAATCGTCCACTATAGGCATTGAACAACGCTCTCGCATATTTTGCCGCATAAAGGTGAAGCGGATCTCCGGTCTTCTCCGCAATTTCGAAAATGGATTGTAGAATTTCGAGGGAAGTGGTTTCTACGCCCGATAGAATTGCATTTTGCAGTAATCCACACCGGATGTATAGTAGGTTGACGGCATCACCGGATTGCCTACTCAATTCGTACGCTTTTGTAAAATATTCTTCGTTTTGAGGCCCCGATGCTCCGGTGCCAACGGTACCATACAAGCCACCCAGCGTGATCAGGATTTGAATTTCTCGTTCGGCTTTCTCCGATGAGGCGGGCAAGGCCTCGCTTAACTCCAGAGCTCTTTCCAGGTGATGAACTGCCTCCAAGTTGGCATTTTGATGCATGGCGTGCTGTCCGGCCAACATCCATTTGGGAATGGCTGCTTCCGGGCGCTTGCCGTTGGTCAGATGGTGGGCGATCAATTCTGGCTGAGCCCGGGCAATGGAGGGATAGGCCTGCTCGATCGTTTCCGCAATGTGGTCGTGTAGTTTTTTTCGCTCGTCTTTCAACATGGATTCATATGCAGCATCTTGAACAAGGGTATGTTTGAAGATCAACAGGGTCCTTCCACCCCTGTTTGTCCGGAAGAGGATTTCGTTGTCGGTCAGTTTTTGCAGGGACGCCGCCAATTCTTCTTCACTAAAATTACTGACAGCCCAAAGTACTTCGTAAGAGAACTCACGCCCCAGGACCGAACCGATCTGAACCAACTCTTTAGACCGGCCCATGCGATCCATCCGCGACGTTAAAGAGCCTTGAAGCGTGGAGGGTATATTCAATCGGTGATGGTCATCGGCTAGGACATATTCATGCGCTTCCTCCTTCAAGACGCCAGACTCGAGGAGATCCGAGGTGAGCTCCTCTACAAATAGAGGTATGCCGTCTGTTTTGGTTACAATTTCTGACAGTATGGCTTTTGGTAAGGCCTTTCCCTTGCTCTTGAAACGGCAGATGGAATAGACTTCTTTATCCGATAGGCGATCCAGATCAATTTGTACTAGGGCATGATCTGTTATCCTTTCCGGAAATGTTGACATGGGGCGAGTAGTTATAACTGCCAGAATCCGGTGGTGGGTCCGTTGTTCCACCAGGAGCCCCAACCAATCCAACGTAGAAGGATCGGCCCAGTGTAAGTCTTCAAAAATCAATAGCAACGGTTGATGAGCAGCTCGGCTCATGATGGCCATCGTAAAAACCTCGAGGGTAAGTTGCTTTAGCTTAGCTGCTGAAAGCTCTGGCTTTATGAAATCTTCGGGCAATTGAAGACCGGCCACCTTTTGCAGCACTGACAAGATCGCTCCATCGCGATTTGCAACCAAGTTCATCAGTTCGGTCTCCGAGAAATGGTGTTTCAGTAGGGCGCTCAGGGGATGAAATGCACTGTTTTGGGTCAAAGCAGAAGTTTGGACCGTCAGCACATTCAGTGGTCTGGCAGACGCCAAACTTAACTTTAACTGATGGACCAACCGCGATTTTCCGATCCCTGCATCCCCCTTGATTAATACGACGCTCCCATTGCCCGTTTCCAGTTGTTGCCATTGCCGGTGAATTAAGTCTAATTCTACAACCCGGCCGACAAATGGAGATAGCTCGATATCCGCAACTTGGTCTAACCTATGGCTCTTACCACTGGCACCCGTTACTTGAAAAACTTCCATCGGCTCAGACAAACCTTTAAGATGATGCACTCCCAGAGACACTACGTCAAAGTATCCTTTCACCAATCGATAAGTCGCCGGACTGATCGCGACCTTACCCACTTCCGCTACCCCTTCCAATCGAGCGGCTAAATTCGGCGTTTTGCCCAATACCTGATTGTTACCACTAATGGTCCCGCCTACAACCATGCCCGTGTGAATGCCAATTCGCATCGACAATGGGATTTTCCCAATGATGATTCTCTCCGTATTGGCAAGGTCCATAGCTTGGATGATTTCCAAGGCACAGGCAACACTACGACGAGCATCGTCTTCATGGGCGGTTGGAAAGCCAAAAAAAGCTACGACGCCATCTCCCAGGAAATGATGCACCTCAGTTCCGAATCGAGTTATGATCCGTTTACAAATACTCTGGTAATCACCTACTAAAGTCGAATACTCCTCCACCTCCAATGCTTCTGAAAGCTGCGTAGAGCCCACCAGATCGCAGAACATCGCAGTGACCTGTCGTCTTTCGGGCTTGGGTGGCTCCTTAATTAAACCAGCTCCACATTCTGAGCAGAATTTTGCCCCCGGAGCATTTTGATGCAAACACTTCGGACATACGACAGCCAACTTGGCGCCGCAGTTGGAGCAAAATTTCACAGTAGATTCATGCTGGTGATGGCATTCAGGGCAGGACATTGCTTTTTGAGTAAAAATAGGTAAAGCGCCCTGCTCTCCCAAGGAGTTTTTGCGATTTCTCTCAAAATGCTGATCGTCAATTTTTAGCCTTTCAGGAACCGACAAAACCCGAAGATTTGCCGGTTCTGAATACTCCTGCAAATACACTTCATAAAATATTATACTTTCAGAATTTTCAATTTTTATTGAACAAAATGAATCAGCTTTTGTCTTAGGAAATAACTGTTTAATAATTCATGACAAAACCTTAAACAAAATAACCAATTGATCCAGCTGAAACATACATTCAATGAATTTGCGAAAGTGTTGACGGTGATAGTGGCACTGGGAGGTCTACTCCTCCCGCAGAGTATTATCGGGAATCATGTTTTTCTCGCCGGCGTCATTATTTTGTTATTTGGAATTCCACATGGGGCATTGGATTTCATCATATTCCAAAGATTCAGTTCCGCCACTTTCACTGCGGATCCTAGATTGGTTTTCGGGTTTTTCTACGGCTTGATTTCAGGGATATACGTTCTCATCTGGTGGATTCAGCCGTTGTTGGCCTTTGCATTGTTTTTGATGATGTCGGCGTATCACTTCGGACAATCCAATTGGCATGACGTTGGTTTCCGGACTCGGACCGATCGCTGGATAACCAGCATACTTTGGGGATGTTCCGTCATTTTTGTCCCGGTATTGCTTCACTGGTCAGAGGCTTCGATCATTATTTACGAGGTGACGGGTCATGAGATAACATTGAAGTCCATGCGATCCCCCATCATCTTCTTATTGATCAGTTTGAATCTGGCCAATTTCGGGCGACTTTCGGAACAAGAGGTGATTCACGATCGACGGTTTCAAAAGGAAGTTTTCAATTTTTTCACATTAATGGCACTGTTTTTCTGCACACCACTGATGATCGGCTTTGCCATTTATTTTGTTTTTTGGCACTCACTCGACTCCACCATTGACCAAATTCGCTTCCTCCAACAAAGCGATGGCAGTTACACTTTTCAGAAATATTTACTAATGGCGATTCCGCTTACTCTTGTGGCCTTTGTACTCCTTGGAGTGGCCTACTACTGGCTGGGAGCAAAAATGAATCAGGGACTCAATGTTGGCGTCCTATTTCTGTTCATCTCAGTAATTACCGTACCCCACACCATTTTAATGGATCGACTTTACCAACACGATGAGATTATTACAAATTTTCATAAACCAATACAAATAAAACCGTGATGAATAATTTATCAATTTTCGAACCTACCTTCCTGGCGGTATTGCAGTCGGGAGATTACGTAGGCTTTACGTTTTTTATCGGCTCGATGGCAATGATGGCCGCATCCGTTTTCTTCTTTTTCGAAATGAGAAATGTTGATGGAAAATGGAGAACATCTCTGTTGGTTTCGGGCCTGATTACCTTTATTGCCGCTGTTCATTACTTCTACATGCGGGACTTTTGGGCAGAAAACCAAGCCTCTCCAACTGAATTCCGGTACATCGACTGGATTCTGACCGTACCGTTGATGTGTGTGGAATTTTACTTGATCTTGAAAGCGTTTGGTGCCAAAGCAAGCTTGCTGTGGAAGATGATCTTCTACTCTCTATGGATGCTGATTGCAGGTTATCTGGGAGAAACCGTATTTCGGGACAATTCTCCACTGTGGGGTTTCATCTCCACCATTGGTTACCTAGGTATTGTATATGAAGTATGGTTGGGATCCGCTAAGAAATTGGCTAATAATTCCAATGATCCGGTATTACAAGGAGCTTTCCAGGCCTTGGCTTGGTTCATTTTGGTCGGCTGGGCGATTTACCCGCTTGGGTATATGACGATCGAAGGATCCGGTTGGCTGAGTGGTGCACTAGCTGCTTCCAGCATGGACATTATTTACAACATTGGCGACGCCATCAATAAGATCGGCTTTGGGCTGGTCATCTATGCATTGGCAATGAAGCAGTCGAATACGGGCTTCGCTCCCAGTCAGGCTTAAGTGAGTTGTTAGAACTGGCAAATCTGAAGATTTGCCAGTTCTTAAGATCTAGCGCAAAAGCAGTAAAAAGTTAAGAAAACGTTAAGAAAAAAGAAGAAGGGGGACATTTGGTGATGGCTGATTGACTGTAAGATGTAAACAACAACAAAACAGTTCATCATCAAAAAAATAAAAAATGAAAATTCGTAATTTCTTAATCGTTGCTCTTCTTGGATTTTTCTTCTGCGCTTCCTTCAACACCGTTCAGGCTCAAAGTAGTTCTTACAAGAAAACCTACTACAAAAAAAGCTACCACAAAGGACATGGTCATTACAACAAGTATCACAAAGGTGGACACTACAACAAATACAACAAGGGACATTACAACAAGTACCAGAAAGGACACGGCCACTACAATAAGTACCAGAAAGGACATGGTCACTATAACAAATACCAAAAAGGACACGGACACTATAACAAGTACAACAAATACAATAAGTACCACAAAGGACACTATAACAAATACCAAAAAGGACACGGTCACTACAACAAGTACAAGTACAGCAAATACAATAAGGGACACTACAGAAAATCCTAATCCTCAATAGCTCCTACAACCATAAATGAAAACAACAATATTCCCGGACTTTGGCTACGGTCAAAGTCCGGGAATTTATTTACCAAAAAACGGCTACATTTTGTCGGCCTACTACCACTAGTTCTCCCCGATCATTACGAATCGTCATATTCTGGCTTGAATACCCCTGGCTGGCGTGTTCGGCATAAGAGCCCAGTAACCACCAACCCGAATCACTGGAGAGGTCTTTATTGACGACATTGAACATCCAACTCATGGAACTGACCGGTGCAAAGCCTTCCAAAATCGGCAAGATTGCCGGTGGTGGCATATCGGCTAGCGCCACCAGAGCCGTAACATCATTATCTACGGGATCTTTATGTTTTACCCAAAGCTCAAAGGAAGGTTTTTGGGCGCCGGAAAAAGGTCGATTGCCCTTTACAAGACGAACATCGAAATGACGGGTAAAGGCCGGCCGGCCACCATTCTGGACGGGCAGAAACCCATCATCGGGAAAAAAAGACTCGCCGGATTCGGGGCCAGCCACTTCTTCAAAATCCTGATATACGGCCTCTAATCGGGAGGCCCTCGCCGCCCCAAAGCTGAATACTACCGTAGTGATCAGACCCGCTTCACCCGAAAGGTCAGCCTGGACAAAGGCCACCGACTTACCACGACGCAAGACCGAACACTTTACCTGAACCTCCAAACTGGCTGGTCCGATAAAATTGACACTGGCCGACCGCAATGGGGGTAAATCTTCAATCTGTTTCATCGCTCCATCTAAGCAAAGTGCTGTTGAGAGTCCGCCGTAGATCGCGCGGCCTTGCATCCAACTGGGTTCAAGAGTGTAAGTCTGGCCGCGGCCTTCTACAAAGCGGCTGGTTTGGAGGATTTCACGGAAGGTCTTTGTCGACATTGGAATGATTTAAACGTTGGTGTAAAAAAGTTTTCAATCTTTTTTAACAATGAAGTTGTCTAAAGTTTCTGTTTCGCAGCGAAAAAATCAGATAAATGGTTCTCAGAATCGGTTTTTTTCTCAGCATAGCAGCGCTACGGTGATAAAAA
>JANQRV010000333.1 GCA_028284395.1 Saprospiraceae bacterium | reverse complement strand
CAGAAACCCCAACAGCGGTAGTAAAATCAATATTGGCAGCACCACTTCCGGAGTAATGGCCGGAGCCAGGCAAGCCGCAACCAGAAAATACAATAACGACACGTATAGTAAAACATCCAAAATGTTGCGTTTATCACCTAGAGCCATGAACATCGGCGATTTCACCGTACCCGGAATGAGCCAATAAGTAATGGCTCCCAGGGGTGGCATGTAACGCCCCGTCAATGGACCGCTGGCACCCCCAAATCCGATCACCTCCAAAAGAATGGTCCAGGTAAGTGCCTTGCCCAAGGCCTCCAACTTGAACCACCACTCAGCAATCGAGTCGATGCCTCCTAGTTCCGTAGAATAAGAACAAAACAGGGTCCACATCCAAATGTAGAATGCAATCTTCAAACTGTAGAAAAGAACGGTAAAGCGAGGTGCTCCAAAACCCTGAATGGCCCAGGCCTGACAAACTTTCTTTGCCCGCTCGGGAAATGGTAACGCTTTCCATTCCTCAAAATCATAAGGAAGAGCAGCCGGCTTCAGTAAAAAATCCTTGATCCACATGATATTTGTTGGCTTATGTTATCTTCTCACCTTACTTAATGGTCATTACCTCTACTCCGGTCCAATCATTTGCAACCCCAACCGATAAATAGTATTTAGACTTTTCAAGGAAGAAGCGAGCAGTCCAATCATCAGGATGAATTTCCAATACCTGGTCAAAAATTGCTTGAGCTTCGCCAAAACTGCGCATAAAATACTTTTTAAGGGCCTGGTCAAAGAGCGCGTAAGTCTCCATCTTTTTACCGATAGTTTCCGGTAGGTCACCATCGAAACACTCATAAATTCCGATGGTATCTTTTTTTCCTTTGAGCTGTACATTTCCCAGGAATCGAAAGTGGTAACCAAATGAATTGGACGGATCCTCCACCTCTTGATCTTGGATTTGTCGTAAGCTTTCTTCACTCAGTAGGATGTTGACTTTGTAGTGTTTTGTCAAACTCTCGATTCTGGAAGCGGTATTGACCGCATCCGAGATCGTCGCGGCGTCCATCCTTTCTTCATCGCCGATTATGCCCATGACCAGCGGGCCGGTATGTAAGCCAATTCCTATCTGAATGGGGGGAAGTGATGCTGAATTCCGTAGGATATTGTACTCAGACAGCGTTTGTTGCATCTGTATCGCAGCGGACAGTCCATCCTTAGGAGAGTTCTTGAACAATGCCATAATCGCGTCTCCCAGATATTGATTAACAAAGCCTTCATTTCGTTGAATGACCGGCCCCATTCGACGGTTAAAATCCGTGACAAACTGAAACGTTTCCTGTGGAGTCATATTCTCCGACAAGCTGGTGTAGTCCCGGATATCGGAAAACATGACCGTTACCTCCTGGGCGACAGCATCTCCCAACTTGACTTCCATCAAATCGTTGCGGCCCAGAGAGCTCAGAAAAGCACTGGGGACAAATTTGGAGGTGACGGCATTGATTCTTTGCTCTTCTTCCAGTTTTTTCCTTTGACGGCGTAACTCCAATTTACGAACTAGAAAAAGAACTCCAAGGCCAACGATGATGTAGCACGTTTTGGCGCCGGTGCTGAGCCACCAGGGTGGGAAAACGGTAATGAGAAGGGAGGCGTCATTTGAATTCCACAGGCCATCATTATTCGCCGCCCATACTCTGAAAGTATATTTCCCGGGAGAAAGATTGGTATAGGAAGCAAATGGGCGATCAGCGTTGGTTCGCAGGGTATCGGCATTGTATCCTTCCAGTAAGTATTTGTATTGATTACATTCGGGTTGATGAAAATCCAGCGCTGCGAACTCGAAGGTAACTTCATTTTGATCGTGCTGTAATTCGATCTCTTCGGTCAATCGGATGGATTGTTCTAGTTGCGAACGCCAGAGCAATGTGTCTCCATAGCTACCTTGGATCGGTGCGCTTTGGTTATAAACTCTTAAATCCGTCAAAACGATTGCCGGAGGTTGGGTATTGACCATGATATGATCCGGGTTGAAATAAAAGAGTCCCTGGTGTCCGCCCAAATAAATGTCACCGGAACGCGTACCTTCAAGAGAGCCATCCAGAGATTCCGTTACCCCTTTCAATGAATAAGTTCGCAGCGGCCCCCGTTCTGGATCGAAGGCCGTTATTCCGTCCGCTTTGACCAACCAGTATTTACCTTTTTTATCTTCGTGAAAGCGCCCGCCACTGTTGGTCCACCGCAAAAACTCGTTGGGATTTCCACTGACATCTGGTCTGAAGCGTAATAGGTTGATACCATCCTGAATCCAAATGTAGCCCTTGCTATCAATGGAGTAAACGGCTTCTCCCGCAGGAGCGAGACTTGAAGCAACAGAAACCGGCAGTTCCAGTTGGGAAAACGTTTCTCTTTGGATATCGAAATGCTGCAACCCTCCCCCCTCTCCAGCCAACCAGAGATTGCCATAAATATCCTTTCTGACAGCCCGTACCGACATGATGCTGGAGCCATCCGAACGAAGCGGCAACAGGTATCTTTTTTGTATTTCTCCATTCAGCGGATCAATCTTTATTAATTCTTCTGAAGAACGAGGGGCAGCCCAAATGTATCCTGAATCTGACAGAGCAAAAGTCAGAAAGTCATGCAGTAAAGGCTCTTCTCGGCAAAGAGCAGGCGTCAAATCACATAGGTTTTGAAACTTGGTACCCGATTGATCCATCAATACAAGTCCATCACTGCCGGCAATCCAGATCCGACCATCTGGACTTTCCTCAATGTGGTCATTCCTCCAGCCGGGATAAGGTAAAAAGTGTTGATAAATGTTGTTTTCGGACTCATAACGATACCAACCATTGTTTGCCGTCAATACCCAAATATTTCCGTTGCGATCCTCCAAAATATCTCGGCATCCATTTTCAAAATTACTCCTTTTCTTTTCTTCCAGAGTCTGGACCAGGGAAATGAAAGAAAAACTGTTAGGTCTCAATTTGCTAATGCCATTCGCCGTAGTTATCCAAAGGGTACCATCGACCGCTTCATAGACTGAATAGACAACATCGTGAAGCAAGGAGTAAGCATTAAGCGGGTCATAAAAAAATCGGCTAAATTTGCCAACTCCGGGGTCATAGCAACTAAGGCCAAGACCGGTTGCCAGCCAAATCTTATTCCTTGAATCTATCGTCACCCGGTAAATCAGATTGTTGGATAAACTGTTGGGGTTTTCGGGTTCGTGGTAAAAATTGGTAAAACTGGTGTCCTTTAGGTCCAAAACGGATAAGCCGTTCCAGGTTGCCAGCCATAAGCGGCCGTCCTGGTCTTCAGTCAAATTGTAGATATCGCCATTTGGCAAGCTATTTTCAGTGTTCACATCATGTTGAAAACGACGGGATTTTCCGGAGGAAGGGTCGAACAAATTCAAACCATTGCTAGCCGCTGGAACCCAGAACCTTCCCTCGCTATCTTCATAACATTGACCGATGGCATTTCCGGATAAGCTCTCCGAATCACTGGCATCATGTAAAAAATGTACTGTTGAATCCCGCTCTGGGTTGATGATGAACAAACCCGCTCCTCTGGTACCGACCCAAAGACGATGCTGACTATCTTCCATAACGGACCAGATTATTTTGGCCTGCCCCTTATTCTCTCCGTCCATCGTCAATGGAAAAACGGAAAAAGACTCCGTTGCCGGATCAAACAGATTGAGGCCACCTCCGTGGGTAGCCACCCAGATAAGTCCGGCGTGGTCTTGTATCATACACCAGACAAAGCTATTGGAAAGGCTGTTGGAATCAGCCGGATGATGTTGGTAAGTTTTGAAAGTAAGGCCATCATATCGAATCAACCCTTTCTTGTTAGAAAACCAAATAAATCCTTGTGCATCCTGAACCACTGCGGGTGTATAGGGATGCGGAAGGGCTTTCTCCCAAGTTATATTTTCGAAAATCATATTTTCGGAATTGTCGCTTGGATATGATTGTGCAGATATCGGATTCCAGCAACTCAAAAAACATATGGTGAACCAGAACCCCTTGCTCAGAATGAACTCATCTTTTTTAATACCGACAATTTTTTGATTGCTATGAGAAACTTTAGTCATTGAAATCATTTTTCGGACAGACCCTCGATATAAAAATAGGAAATCATCGCATTCAATCCTCATTAGATAAAGGCTTATATAATACTGGATAGAGTCGATCTGCCGGATACTAAACCCAAATTTCGCAATGTCGTTGCGGCCCTCCACTCAATTGCTAAAAGACAATTGCCGGATGGAGCATCGCTCGACATCCGGCAAGGTAGGTTTAAAAAATCTAAAAAGAATTAAAAACCGAGTAAGGAATAAGGACAGAATACTTGAAAAAACTACAATTAGAAGAACCCTTACTCTTTGAACTTAAATTGCTGGGAATCAGTTGATTTCCCAAAAGTTATTATAGTACCTCTGTATATCGACTGCAAAATAGGACTAAATCACTTTCGAACCAAGTGATACATTATTTTTTTTTCTCGGGTATTGATCTTAATCGGCAACAAAAAAGAAAACTTCCTATATTCAATACCACGCACGGTCAATAGGTTCTTATCTTGATGGATCAGATAAATGCCCGCAAAATGGGCACGGCATGAAAAAGACAATTCTAATATTCGGAAGTATGAGCGCAGCAATCCTGTTGCTGTTTCAACTTCAACAATGGTCGCTCTACGCCATTGGAGCCCCGGAGAATCTCTCCGTGATACTATTGGCAATGTTATTCCTAGTCCTCGGCATCCTCATCAGCCGATATTTCTACCTTCAAACCGAATCCCGTAAACGAGCAAGCCACCAATCCATCTTAAGCAATCAGGAACTGCGGGTTCTGCAATTGATATCGGATGGCCACTCCAACAAAGAGATTGCCAACCAACTCTGCATTGCGGAAACCACCGTCAAATCTCATGTTTCCAAAATATTGATGAAACTCAATGCAAAGCGGCGCACGGAAGCGGTGAGGATTGGCAGGGATCTGGAAATCCTTTGACACCGCAAATACCCATCCTACTTAAGAAGGATTTCTACCTGAAACGCCAAAATCCTACTTTAGTAGGACGTTGAGCATCCGGAAAGTTCCTAAACTTGGGGTATTCATTACCAAAGCGCTATCAAATGAAAAAATACATCTTAAGGTACGGAGTCATCGGTGGGTTGGTCTCCAGTCTGCTGGGCACACTGAATTGGTTATTGGTTGCGCAGACCGTCGGCGTCGGTGCTTCACAAGCAGTTGGATATGCATCCATCGCCTTTTCTCTATTATGCATCCCCTTGGGTGTCCGGTATTTTCGGGACCAGGAGAATCAAGGCCAAGTAAATTTTGGACAGGCCTTCAGGATCGGGCTGAGTATAACCGTCATTGCGGGAGTAGTCATGGCCATCCACAGCGTATTGTTTTTTGCTTTTCAAAAGGAGGCTTTCATGGAGTGGCAACGGAAGGACTTGAACCCGGCAGAACTAGCTACTTTCGATGAACAATTGGCGCAGATGCCAGATTTTGCTTTTACACCTTGGTTTCAGGGAATGGTGATGTTTTTCATGGTTTTCTTAATTGGTCTTGTGATCAACCTGATTAGCGCGATGTTGCTGAAGCGCGACAGGTCTTAAGAACTGGCAAATCTTGAGATTTACCAGTTCTAATGCTCACTTCATTTCCGTATCTGTGTAATTTTGCCGGCACCGATGGTGCGATTGCCTTCCCGCATAGCGAAAGAAAGGCCAATCTCCATAGCGACGGACTTGTTCAAGTTTACCTCGAAACGAACCGTATCTCCCGGCAGCACCATGTCTAGCTCTTCCGGCAGGGTGATCTGACCGGTAACGGAGGTGGTGCGAAGGAGAAACTGCGGACTATAACCAGTGAAAAAAGGATTCTTTCTTCCACCTTCTTCCTTGCTTAGAAAGTACGCTTCGCCGGTAAATCTCTCTTGTGCATTGACGGAATTGGGCGCAGAGATGACCATCCCTCGTCGCAGCACATCTTTGTCGACCCCGCGGAGTAGCAACCCTACGCTGTCGCCAGCAAGGCCTTCTTCCAGTGTTTTGTTGAAGGTTTCAATTCCCGTTACGGTAGACTTGATCTTCTCCGCGCCTAAACCAAGAATTTCCACTTCATCACCTTTGATGATCCTGCCGCGTTCGATCCTCCCGGTGGCTACTGTGCCTCGACCGGTAATGGATTGCATGCCCTCCACCGACATCAGAAAAGGTTTGTCGACCGCTCTTACCGGAGTCGGAATGTATTGGTCAACAGCCTTCATTAGAGCGGCAATGGCCTCCATCCCTTCAGCTTCACCCTTGACAGCCTTGAGAGCAGACCCTTTGATAATCGGTGTGTTCTCTCCATCGAAGTGGTATTGGCTTAGGAGTTCTCGGACCTCCATGTCGACCAATTCAATGAATTCGGGATCGTCGACCAGATCCGTCTTATTCATGAAAACCACCAGCTTTGGAACCCCCACTTGCCGGGCCAATAGGATATGCTCTCGAGTTTGTGGCATTACCCCGTCGGAGGCGGCTACCAGAAGAATGGCACCGTCCATTTGAGCTGCCCCGGTCACCATATTCTTCACGTAATCGGCATGTCCTGGGCAGTCGATGTGGGCATAGTGTCGGTTTTCGGTTTCGTACTCGACCTGAGACGTCATGATGGTAATACCCCGGATCTTCTCCTCTTTGGTGGAATCGATCTTGTCAAAGTCTCGGTGCTCAGCCAATCCTTTTCCCGCCAGGTAAAAGGTAATGGCAGAAGTTAGGGTGGTTTTCCCATGGTCGACATGACCAATTGTGCCAATGTTAACGTGTGGCTTCTCACGTTTGAAAATCATTTTACTCATGATTTTGAAATTTATTGAATTAAGAAAAAAATGGCGCCAGGATCTCAGGACGAGGAGTTACCGCTATGCCGAGCGAACTGCGGTACGGACATAGACCTGGATCTGCAGTTGCTCTGCTAACAACTGCAATCGCCTAGGAAGGAGTTGTTAGGGAAGCGGATCAAATAAGAAAGCAATGCATTCTTGTTGCTGTCCATCGATCGAGTGAATATCGAATTGATCGATGAATAGGAAAGCACGGCAGTATTCCTGTTCGAGTTTGCGCCGATCGGCGGAAATATTTTCGAAAGAGTATTTCATGTTACCTTTTGGTCATTTCTGCTGCTATAACAGGGTTGGGTAGTATAAAAGTTCCCTATCTTTTACCTCTGACAAAAAATGGGATGCGTCGGCTCGTTAACTGCCCCAAACAAGGTGCATCGGGTCGAGCTTCCGGATCATTTAAGAACTTGACGACGAGTTCCATACCACATTTGTCGTTGACAATACCGTGCCCCGCTTTATCAAATTCAAAATAGAAATGGTTTTCAAAGTTAGGTAAGAGAAAGCGGCTGAAATACGGAGGTGTAACGGGATCATAGGTGCCCGCAAGGATGAGGGCCGGTACAACAGAAGCGACCGGTTTCGACTCCAATGTATCCAAGGTAAATCGAGTGTCCTGGAAGAAATAAGCCTGATAACCATCAAACAATTCATAAAGGGGATCGGAGGCTCTGCCTTTCGCAAAGAACTCCCGGTTTTTAGCTTGAAACGGCTTATGGTCGTAAACGTAGTTGATCAATCCCAGACCATTGAAATTGTCGGCTATTACCGCGTCGATGTCCCAGATTAGATCTCGCATCAGCTTGTGACTGCGCTTGCTTAACTTATCGAGGACATAAGGAAAATTTGCGTAGTTTTCGGCATCGTAGAGCATCTGATGTACGACGGCATTCACCTCCTGCCGATTTAAGAAAGCCACTTTATCCTGGTAGAGTTTCACCTTCATTGGTCGGCGATCCAGGGACTCCAGGAATTGCCGGTAATTCTTTTCCAGGTTCGGATAAGCTTCCGCGCAGACGGGATCTGCGTCACAATCCTGCAGCACGTTGCGAAAACTACCAACAAAATCCTGTAGTAAACTTCCATTTACCGGAAAACCTACCGGACAATTCGAATCCATGATTACGGACCTTACCCTTACGGTAGCTTGTGCCAAGAAACATTGAATAGCTCTTGTCCCGTAGGAGGTTGCCATCAAGTTGTATTGCCCATAACCCAATTCCTCCGCTAACAATACGGCATCCCTCGCTTTGTTAAAAGTTCCGTATTGGTTGTGGTCGATGTTTTGTTGCGATAAAGAATCCAAGCAATCATCGAACGACCGGTTCAAATTGTTTTGGCTTGTTTGATAGTTCTGATTGTCCAGGACCAGGTCAAAAACCGTCGTACCTAGCCACGGACAAAGTTCCGGCTCGGAATAACCACTGCCTCGGTAATCCAGCAAAATGATATCTCGGTCGACATTCAATGACAGGCCGGCGTAGTAAGAGATGTTCTTAAGCGTCGGTGCTCCCCAGCCGCCCTGGAACATAATGATCGGGTCGGCTTTGGGAGTATCTCCCGTGGCTCTTAGAATGACAAAGGCAATTTTGAGCAGAGAAGATTCCTCGTTACTGTAATTCTCCGGAACGTAAAGATGACCAAAACGCGCCCGGTCCGAAGAGGAAAAACCATTGCAATCCGTCAAGAAACAATTTGTAAACACTACATCGCCAATCTGCTGACCTGTGACAGAGATCGATAATAGCAAAAAACAAGCGATGAGCCCTACCTTTTTTTGTACAAATCTGAGGTCCATATCAGTTCATTTCAATGGAGTTGGGATCACTTTCTATTCCGGAAGAGTTCAAAGCTTTTATGACCACCGCAGTGCTTCCGGCAATGCGCTCATCAATAATCAATTGGTTTCCGTAGACGGTCTTTACATACTCATCCCGGTTGTAAATATTGTACCCCACCACCCAGCTGCCCTTAACGGGATCAATAGATTTATCCCAAGTAATTCTTTTTCCTTTTTGATCGACCCTGATGTTCTTAGGTGAGCTGGGAGGAATCAGCTCTGTCTTTTGGACTGGCATCATCATCAATGATTCAATTTCTGCGGCAATAGCGTCTTTATCTCTCTTTTTTTGGATAAAACCTTGCTGCAAGTGGTTGCTTTGCTCCCAAGAACATACGCCACTCTCGGAAAGTGTGATCTTGCCATTGGTATAGGCTACGTAGTTGTCTCCTTCTCCCCTGATGGCAAAATGCAAGGCACACTGATCATTGCTATGGCGACTGATGTCTTCCGTCTCCCCTCTCGTTTCAAAATGATATTCATAGCTTCTTCTTAGGATATGCGTCGTATCTAAACTTCGAAGATTTTGTCCCGTCATTACATTCCCGTAGTTGGCGTTGTGGTAATCTCCACAGCCTACCTCCCATCCCGAGGCCATGAAAGGGCTGGGACAATGTTCGATGACGTATCGGCACATCCGATTTCTTTCGGCATTCAAACAGGACCAATCCGTATAACTACACAAAGTCTCTGACCCTCCCCAGTTGGTTCGATCTAAGCCCTTCCCATCAATGAAATTTCCTCCCATGGTCACCACCAAGGCTACTTTTTTTCGCACAAGCTGTTCGCCGTTGAGGGAACTGTACTGATCTCCCTCCGACCGCAACAGATCATAGAAATTGTGCATGGTACCGATGATGGCAATGGTGATGCTGGTGTCGGTGGCACTGGCCAGGATTTCTCGATACAGGGAAACCCCATCCCGTGCATCTTTCCAGGTCTTGATATTCCTGGGATATACCCTTGCAAGGTGAGAATCGTAGTTCCGCTCCGGGGATTCTATTTTTTTTTCGTAACCCTTATAGTCACCAACGGGGATGGCTTTCCTGCCATAGAATTCATTGATGGCGCTAATGCTTAAAGACGACTGCTTGTAATGGGTAGAATTGATGATTGCTAAAATTTCACATTCTCCGTTTGTCGCCATATTGTGCAGCATTGCCATACATCCCACATCGTCGGGATCAGCTGAGGGATCCGTATCCAGAATAACTTTTTTTTGCCCCAATAATGAGAGGTTGACAGAAAGTAAGGTAAAGCAGGTAAATACGAGAATTCTCATAGCCTCTTGGTAAATGATTTGCTGTGAATATCCAAAAAATGTCAGGACCTTACAAATGTAAATTTCGCGATACCGATGATCAGGAGCGTAATATGTTGGAGGCCCCACCGGATATAGTCAAAATAAATTCGAACTTAGTGCAAACTTGCGATTATGAAAGAGGTTCTATACATCACGCTGATTTATTTGGTTTTGTTTTCTTGTTCGTCAGACAAACCGCCCCAGAAAGTAATGATCAAAAAAACGGTTGCCACGGTGGAAGAGCTAAAAGAACATTCTCTTGAATTCAGTACTCCCCAAGTAGTAAAAGTAACGGATGGGGTGCACGTGGCGATTGGGTTCGGTTTAGCTAATTCCATTCTAATCGAAGGAGAAAATGGCAACATCATCGTCGATTGCACCGAAAGCAATGATGTGGCCAGGCGAATCAAAGCCCGCTTCAACCAAATCAGTGATAAGCCGATCAGCGCCATCATTTACACACACAATCATGCCGACCACATATTTGGCGCGGGTGTCATGGCGGGAGCTGACAATCCGGACATCTACGCTCATGAGTTGACCAATTATTACATCGACCGGCTACTGAATGTTGTCCAGCCGGTGATCGGACGTAGAAGCAATCGAATGTTCGGCAACTATTTGGATACGATCAACCACATCAATTGTGGAATCGGACCGTTTTTGGACAATCAGCCTACGACCTCCCGGTCATTACTGCGTCCGACGGTTACTTTTGCGGATCAATTGGCAATCGAAATAGAAGGAATACAAATCCAGCTGGCTCATGTACCCGGCGAAACCGACGATCAGCTGTACGTTTGGATGCCCGAAAAAAGGACCTTGCTTTGCGGAGACAACCTGTACAAAGCCTTCCCAAACCTTTACACCATTCGGGGAACTCCCTACCGCGATGTCAAACAATGGGCCTCCAGTCTGGATAAAAT
>JANQRV010000322.1 GCA_028284395.1 Saprospiraceae bacterium | reverse complement strand
CGCGGCCGACCAACACCGAGGGTACAACCACACCCCGGCCGGAAGCCACCAATACGGAGTTGGTATCTACAACCCCCGATCCGATGGCCACCATCCGAGCCTATTACGTCCGTTTCCTGGAGCGCAATGCCGGGCGGTCTCTTCCCTACTTTGAACTGTCTCAACCGGTTAGTCACCGCATTCGCCGCCGGGAGCAATTGAGAGGCCGGATCATCCTGGAACAAGGGGGGCAGCGGGTTGCTTTCACCATTACCATCACGGTACGCGCCATCCGAGAGGCCGAGGACGGCCGGGCAATTCCCAGTGCATTTTCTTACCCTTCTTTTGCCGGTTTTAACATCGACGGCGATGTGGTGCGTGTTCGCCGTGGACGGAGCGAGTTTGTACAAGCTGGATTTGTGGTCCGGGAAGAATAGAGTAACCTCAAATTATCATACATTAGGGCAGGATATAAAACAAAGCTACCATGAGATTTTCGCTCCTCCTCTTCTTTATTGCTATTGTACCTTACAACCTACCCGCTCAAAACTATGCACTATTCTTTGCGGTTAAGGATTATGAAGAATGGTCCAAATTACGGAACCCGATCGCTGATGCTGAAGCTATTGCCCAAGAGTTAAAAGAAAACTACGGCTTTGAGACGGAGGTTGTGCCTAACCCCACGTTATCCGAAATCTACGGCAAGCTTGATCAGTATTTCGAGAAAAATTACCCCGATAGCGCCCAATTGTTCCTCTTTTTCAGTGGTCACGGCTCCTTCAATGATCGAACGAGAGAAGGCTTTTTCATCCCTGTCGATGCAGTAAAAAACGATTCTTTCGGTAGTAGTTATATCCCCCATGCCCGCTTGAATCGCATCATTGATCAAATCCCTTGCAAACATATTTTACTGAATATTGATGCCTGCTACTCCGGAACTTTTGATGCGGCCATTGCCCTGGGCAAGGGCGAAAAAATGGGACGACCGGGGAGCGCCGAGGAAAAAAAAAGGGCCTTCATAGAAAAGACACTCCGATACAAGTCGAGACTTTATATAGCCTCCGGAGGAGAAGAACGCACTTCAGACGGAATCGATCACTCTCCATTTGCCAGTAAAATGCTGGAAGGCCTGCGTTCCTTCGGCGGCGAGGATGCCATTCTTACCTTTAATGAATTGCTGGTAAATATGGAACAAGCCAAACCCACACCCAAATCCGGGCAATTTGGAGATCACGAGCCCGGCGGGAGTTTCATTTTTGTTTCCAATTTCTTCTATGGGGAAGCCATGCAAAATGACTCCAAAAGCAGTGACTATGAAGATTGGATATCCATCCACCTGACCGGGGAGGAGGAAAAGATAGCTGACGTGGCCAGAAAATATTTGTTGATGAATGGATTGCCCAGTGATAGGATGATGGCCTACCAACTGTCCCAGCTTATACTCAAAGAAAATGATCTCACATCGGGTATGGATGACTTCTTGCCGGCTAGGCAGGAGCTCACAATACCAAGATATCTTGTCGCCGATAAGGATCGCAAAATTTATAGCTTCAAAAAAATGGAGGATGGTAAACTATGGCTAACAATGAACCTGAATACCTCCCTGCGAAATTCCCATTGTTACGATGAGAACGAGGAAAACTGTACCAATTATGGCAGATTGTATACCTGGGCAGCAGCAAAAGAGGCCTGTTCGAGATTGGGGGCCGGGTGGCGAATTCCCAACATAACCGAATGGCGGAATCTGGGAAACTCAGTACCTGAAATTAATCCCTTGAGGTATGAGGTGGCAGATTTGAAGTTTGTCGAATCAAAGCATGTGTTTCATCAACTCACACTTAATTCCGAGGTTGGTTTCAAGGCGGTTCTCGGAGGTAAACTAAAACTCCCGGCCGCATTTTCTGAAACCAAGACCCACGGTTATTATTGGAGTGATACGGTCAATGACTCCATCAACTTTGACGGGATATGGCTGAGCGTTTTCGACAATGTGAAAAAGAGACTAGATTTTAAGTCGGTTGATGATGCTAACCTTGCTCTATCCTGTAGATGTGTCAAAGATTTGTGAGACCAATGCTTTATGACTTTCAGTGGCCACAGCCTTTTAGTCTACCGAAAATCTTCCGGGGAAAACGAATAACTTCCACCCGCAGTTGTTTCTTGGTCAATTAATTTTCCTTGATGACGCAATAGAAGCTTGCGTCCCAGCAATGATTTTACATCCACCGATTGCAGTTGTCCGTTTTCCCAGCGAATGGCAAACTCGAACCCACCCCGACTCCTAAGTCCCGCAACCTGACCCTGCGAAATTTTCGAGGGCAGCGCCGGAAGGATGTCCTGGTAGTAATCGCCATTTTCATCGCGCAAATGGGATTGCAACAGCAATTCGGCAATGCCGGAGGTAGCCCCAAAGTTGCCGTCAATCTGGAAAGGTGGGTGTGCATCAAACAGGTTGTAGTACAATCCGCCCCTGTCATTCATTTCTACGTCTTGAGAGATGGACGGTACCATCAAGTTTTTCAGTAAAAGAAAGGCATGGTCACCATCCAGGAGCCTTGCCCAGAAATTGATCTTCCAGGCTCTGGACCAGCCGGTTCCCCCATCTCCCCGCCACGCCAAAGTTACTTTGCAGGCTGCTGCTAACTCCGGAGTGGTCAAAGGGTGTATTTCGTTGCCGGGGTGTAAGCCCCAGAGGTGAGAAACGTGTCGGTGCTGATTGTTTGGATCATCCTCATCTGCCATCCATTCCTGCAGTTGGCCCTGACTTCCAATTTGATTGGGGGCGATCTTAGCGCGCAAAGTTTTCAAAGTTTGGGCAAATTCCGGATCGACATCGAGCATCTCACTAGCTTCAATGGTATTGGCAAAAAGATTTCTGATGATCTGGTGATCCATCGTTGGTCCCATGACCATACCGCCGGTCTCGGGGCTATTGCTCGGACCGCTAATCAGCCATTCCGGATGATCGGGCGAGGGAACCAAGTAATCGACAAAAAATTGAGCAGCCTCTTTCAGGATGGGATAGGCTCGCTTCCGCAAAAAGGTGGTGTCTCCGGTAAATTCGTAGTGCCACCAAAGGTGCTGACACAACCAAGCTCCTCCAACCACCCACACGCCGTGATTGGCGTTATTGATCGGGGCCGCGGCGCGCCATAGATCGGTATTGTGATGAGCTACCCAGCCCGGCAGGTTGTAGTGTTCTTTGGCCACGTTTTGCCCCGTTATGGCCAAATCTTCTACCATTTTAAAAAGTGGATTGGCCAGCTCCGAAAGATTGGTTATTTCTGCGGGCCAGTAATTCATTTCCGTGTTAATATTGATGGTATACTTGCTATCCCAGGCCGGAGCCATTTGATCATTCCAAATGCCCTGCAAGTTTGCCGGTTGGGTGCCTTTTCGCGAGGATGAAATCAGTAAATATCTGCCGTACTGGAACAATAAGGACACTAAACTCGGATCCTCATCGGTTTTAAAAGATATCAAACGCTGATCTGTCGGGCGAAGCGAAATGTCTGATTGGCCGAGGTCAACACTCACTCTGTTGAAGAGCTGCTGATAATCGTCCGTGTGCTCCTTTTTCAATGTCGCATATTGTTGTCCTTGCAAGTTTTCGAGATCACCCAGACAGTGCTTGGCGGGATCGCCACTGATGTCACTGAAACTAACAAAACTGGTAGCCGCTACCAATTGAAGGGTAGCGGCGTTGGCATTGACTACTTCAATGTGGTTGTCTTTCGGATCCAAATGCCCGCCTTCGGTCATGATTTTTAAACGAGCTTCAAAATGCAGTTTACTTTCGGGGTAATCAATGCCTTTGCGCGCCGACGCTTCGGGGTAATTATCGGCTTTTCCGCGCAAAATTATTTCATCGTTTTCCACGCTGACATCGAATCGTGCGTGAGCAGTGTTCAATCCAACGGTGAAGTTCAGAGCGCCTTTTTCCGAAGCCTCCACCCGACCAATGATCGCCTGGTCCGGATGTGAAACAAAAAATTCGCGGCTAAACTTCACGCCGTCCACTTCATAATCCACCGAGCATACCGCATTTTCGAGATCCAGCTTTCTTTGATAACCGCCATAGGACTCGTGGCCATGAAACTTCAACTCAATGGCTCCGAAGGGCTGATAGGTCTGTTGCCGCAGCGGCCTGGACATAAAATGCCGGTTGCCAAGGTCGTGGGCTTCCGCTTGTTTGCCCTCCCAAAGCAACCGCCGTAGCTCGTCTACATGTTCATAAGCAGCCTCATGGGTATAATCATGAGGCTGACCCGTCCATAGGGTTTCTTCGTTGAACTGAATCGTTTCTTCCGAAGTGCCTCCGTATACCATTGCACCGATTCGTCCATTACCCAGGGGCAACGCTTCTGTCCACTGACGGGCCGGTTTGTCGTACCACAATAGGAGCGAGGGATTTAATTCTTCTGCTGTATCTAAGTCCGTAGCACAGGAAATTGTGCCGAAAACGCACAGCAAGAGGAGGTGGAGCTGTTGAAATTTCATTTGCTTAGTTTTTTTAATAATTGGGCATTTCCGAGTGCATTGCCGTACTTGGTTTTGCCGATTGTCCGGATCGATCTAACAACTTTCTAACGAGATCAATCCTATCCGTCATAAAGAATAACAATCAACAAAATATATAGCAACAAATAGGGGTCATTCAATTGAGTGCCAAAGCCTATCAACAGAACGGTGGTAATGGTTTTGAAGACCATGATTCGGTTTTTCCGCTTTTTCTTTCTTTCATGAATAGAGGTGCTTCTTTGAATTAATTCCTCTTCCCGCGGAGCCAGTGCAGGCATGGCCATTTTACCGGTCTTGACCAACTGTAGTTCTGCAGCTCCAAGGTAAGCGTTTGGAGGAAGATTGTTTAACGTGTAGGTAATGGTCCGTCGAGCTTGCTGTCCGGCTAACTGGGATTCGTTGTTGAGGTTTAAGACGGGGATGGTCAGTGCGCTATGTACAAGGCGGATTTCTGTGGCTTCCTCGAGTTTGTCAGTGGCGGGGTCGCTAATGAGGTGGTGCTGAAATAGCTTTTGTATAAAGGTTGAAGTATCCTGTACGTGGTTATATTGACTGGCTAATTGATCTTGGGTTTTGCCTTCGGATTGGGCACTATCATAAAGGAAGTTCAAGGACAGGCCTGATTCATGCTTTTTCGGATCTACTAGCTTAAGTTGTTCTTGAATATAGGTTCTCCAGAACTTTTCATTGATGTTTTGTTCAAAGAGATCTACCGTTAGATGGGGAGCGTGATAGCTATTGCTTTTTGCCTTTTTCCAAAGATGGTGCAGGATAATCTGAAGTGGAGTAGTTATGGAAGAGCGGGAATCAATGGAAAGAAGACTATGTAATCTGCCCGCCAGTTCTGGCTCTATGGTAGTGCGATAAAATTCATTATCCGCGAACTGATGTAAGATTTGTATGATGCCGTTGGCTTGCATTGGACCGAGATAGTAGTTCTGTGTCTGAAGTCCCTGGCCGGACAACAGCCGTTCATAGTCCTTGAGGGAATTCGATCTGATCGAAATTACGATCCGAAGTTTACTTTGAACTTTACAATGCTTCAATAAAGTAATGAACTCTTCTCCGTTGGGATCCTCATTATGATCGAGGACGATAATGAAAAGTCGGTCTGGGGCCTTTTCAGTGTCTTTTGTTGGTTTGGACAGAAAGGTCTGGACTTGTTCTTCAACGGATTTCCAGATAGAAGGATCTTTGGAGCAATCTATATAGGTCACCTGATGCTTGTTTTCCAGCCTTGGTATCAGCCCGGCTAAAAGCAGGGAGGTTTTGCCGACGCCAGTACTTCCCCATAGTAATGTTGCAGAGTGGAAACTCTTTTGCGTGAGCAATTGATAAAGGTCTTTAATGTCATAGTCTCTGCCTTTGAAAACCGGGGCGTGAGAAGCGGTGTAGGGTTCCAGACCGGGAAATGGTTCTTGTGGCAAGGCTATGTCCGGAAGATTTGGTACGTTGTAAAGCGGGTTTTCTGAAACCAGCGGAAGATTCCAGTTTTTGATATCTGGGTCCTCCGGGTCAAAGGTGAATTGCCAAGGAAGTTGGTCGCCGGCCTGGGAATTCCTAATGTATAGAGATCGAGGATTTTCGGTCTTGCGTGTGGTTTTGACGATATCAATGGATTGATTATAGGCTTTCTCCAGAGGGTCGCCAAGGCCCAGAAAAGTGTAAAAATTAACGGCGATTTCTTTTGCGAGTCCATCATCGACATAATCACTAGTTGATATAACGGCAGGGATCCCCTCTTTGCAAATCATTTTTGCCTGATCTGCGGTTACGCAGGCGTTGAGGAAGACAACTTTTAAGTTGCGTTGTGCACCTAGAAAAGAGGAAAACCCTTTTGGATAGACGAGGTCTTTGCCACGAAAGGGATTTTCCAATTGGAGGGCATAAGATTTGGCGTGGCCGCCAAAATGGAAAATAGCGATCCTGTCTTTGTATACCGGCCTTTGGAAGGTGCGTATGATCTCCTTAATGGTAGCATTTGTCTTTACCACCAATTCACATAGACCTGCCAGTGAGGCTTCTTCCAGAACGCGCTCAATGCCTACGGTTTCTTCCGGAAGATTGCGGAGATAACCAGTGGGCCCTTCATGGTAATTGGCAAAAGCCAGAAAGATGACAGGAGGTTTATTGGCCATTGAGAAATTTTTCTACTTCTTCTAATTCACTGTTTTCATAAAAATTAAAATTAAACAAATAGGGGTTATGATCTGAATTATCTCCATCTAATACAATGCCCAACTGATAGCTCTTTCCCGGCTCAAGGCTTTCGAATAGATGATTTGAGATGTTTTCCCAGATCAAACGGTAGTGTATCCGGTTATCTGTTTTGTCAACTGACTCACTTACTTGGGAGATTCCAACACTTTTTTCTGCCTGATCCTTGAAGAGTTGTTCGATGAGTTCGTATCTGCCGGAGTAGAGCACTAGTTTGATTTTTTCACCTCGCTGCTTTTGTTTGATAATGTATACGGACGTAATTGGATAATTCCCATATACGGCAAATTGCGTTTGAAGCTCTTCATAATTTAGAAAATTGATGTCATCTGTTTGCGTAAAACTTAATTTGGGGCCATCTTCATCGACTTTTTCACCACTCTGAAATGCCGGTGCTTTGCGAACAGCGACCTTTTCTGCCTTTGCGATCTTCAGGAATTCCGCAAAAGCATTCTTGATATTCCCTAATAATTGAAGAATCCCTGACTTTTCGGGATACCTGCTGAAACAATCCCGGATAGATATCGGTTCGTGCTCCTTTTTGAGGACTATCGTTGCTGTATAGGCATCCTCTTTCTTCCCGAAGATTTTGATCGAAACGCTCTCTTCGCATTTACTACAGACCATCTGAATGGATGACTCCGGGGATGTGGAGAACCTGAATGATTGTTTTCCATTCACTGCGGGAATTTCCTTTGGTTGTCCATTTTCAATTAAGATGAATTGATCAATTTTGGAGGTTTCTGCCCAATAATCGCCGGCGTTCAAACGGTAGCTAATCGACAAGAAGCCCAATGCCAAAAAAAATATCGGTAATGATTTCATAACGTTATGGAATTTGAGATTTTCAAAAATTGAGCATACCACATCTGGTTTTTCATAAAAAACAAGCTTGTGATGATGATGGGAAATTTTAATTGAAACGATAAATAGCTAAAGATCACCAGGCTGCTGAAAAATAGTACTATGACAAACGCCTCCAAGCAGTATAGCCAAAAGGGTTTCACGATAAAGCTCTGAAGTCGTCTCTTATACCAAACTGCAACGAAGCCCAGGAAAAGATTGACTGTGAAGATAAAGATCCGGGAAGTGGACTTAAAGCAGGATCCGGTAATTAAGTTTAGATAAGTATTGATAACAATATAAATGCCATTCATTTTCTTCTTTACGGGGGTGTCAAACAGATCAATTGGTTGGTGCTTTTTGGTGTATCTTTCTGAGAATAGTCCGATGAAGATGACCTGCTTCGAGGACAGTTCCGGGTCGGACATCTTGACTGTTTCACTGGTGTCCGGCAGATTGATAAAATAGGATGCATGCACTTTGTCCAATGCAGAGACGTTTTGATTGATCGGATGGTCCCTCAGTACATAATTGATCTCAAAGCACCTTTGACACTTCTCAGAATCGTCTACGGAGGAGGCTCCCGTTTCGGTTGTAAGTTCAATTAAGCGCTGGACCGCAGAAATCCTGGTCCTGTTTTCAAATATTCTATTTTCAAAGCGATAAGAAGAATCTCCCTCCTCTCTCGACGGTGCCAAATAACCGCTGAACTTTAAATCTGCGGGGTCGAAATACAAAGTAGAATCCAATATGTGGTTGTTTTCATTCCATACGGAACAGATATCCCGCGAAGCGTCTTCAGTGGGTTTGATACGATACGGGAGAATGATTCGATCTTCCAAACTTTTGATGGTCGTGTAAAGCCTGCTATTGATGGCTTCAGAAAGACTATCGCTGCTTTTGCCTGTCTTCGAAAAGTCAGTGAATAAAAAATCGAGGAAGATAACTGCATCGCCTGAATTTTTGGAAAGCGTAGTTAATAGGTCGTTCAGTTTTTCTCGTTCAACCCGCCCGGTTTCCTGATTGAAGAAGGGTTCGTCAATATCAATGAATGCCCAGCTGTCCAAATAGTGTCCGTATTTATCGTAAAGCAAACCATCTTTTCTATGATCAATGGTAAATGCTTTTTGTAAGTAGTCATAAATGGAGAATTCCATTTTCCTAAAGATGGAAAACCTGCTCTGATCTATGATTAGGATGGCAAGCGAAACAACCATGGCATACAAGAATGCAAACAATATTGGCCTTCCACTAGTCCGAATAAACGATTTTTCCAATTTTTCAACTTTTAGTATGAATGTTGCTGTTTGGGCCTAAAAAATAGTAAGAAAAAATGGCGCTTCGAAACAGAAACTTTGAACATCTTCAGCATGAAAATTATTAGGGCGCAAAAATCTCTTTATTCGCTTTGCCATCAAAGCGTCTATCTCCGGGTTTCTCGGAGTTTTTTCCCATATCGCCTGGCCAAGGGACTGTAGTCAGGTAGGGCTAACACTAAAAATTAGGTATGGCCATTCTTTTTTATCTTTATGCTGTGACAACTACTTGCAAGGTCACGTTACATAGCACATAAATAATCCCATCAAACCAAATTCCGTCTTATGATCATTCGAATGATAGTCGTATTGTTTTTGCTGTTTGTCTCTGCAAACATATACGGGCAATTTACTATTGAATATTATGATGTAGATTGGAATCGAATTGCTTCTAAAGAGAAGGCGGAGTATTATCGAGAGATAACTTATGATGAAGATGGATGGCCGGCTGGGAAAATAAAGGACTACTTCATTACAGGAGAGATTTACTTTGAAGGAGAATTGATATCCGTAAATCCGGATAGCCTGGATGGGGTCTGCATCTGGTACTACCAAAATGGACTAAAAAGACGGGAGGCCACTTATCGGAACGGAACCCTAGACGGTCCTGCGAGATATTGGAGCGAAGATGGAAAGGAGGAAGGGATATTAGATGATAGCGGACTCTTCTTCTCAGAGCCTTACCGCAATGACTATTTGGCAGATCTAAGTGAGGCAGGGGGACAAAAATTAGGGATAGATTCGCTCTCTATAGATCTGCTACTGGAGTTTGGGGTTTCTTATGTCCGGAAGAAAGAATTAGATCTCAGTCTGCTGTTATTTCGATTGGCTTACGATATGTCTGTATTACTCGATCATAAAGTGTTGTTGGGCCAATCTAGCAATAACATTGGATACATTCATCATTACAGAGGTTCTTTTAGCAAAGCGGTATTCTGGTACACTAAAGCAATGGAAATAAGGGAAAAACACGGTAGTAAAAGAGAACTCGCTGAATCAATCAACAATATAGGTGGAGCTTATAGTTCTCAAGGCAACTACAAAGAAGCCTTAGACTGGTATACCAAAGCGAAAAACATCCATGAGGAGTCGGGGCGCAGTGTAGATTTGGCATTAGCCTATAACAACATAGGAATTGTCTATCGTTCCCAAGGCAATTACTCAGATGGCTTAAAATGGCTCCATAAAGCAAGAGCAATGCAAGAGGATTTGAATTTGCCGGAAGCAGCCGCCCGATCCTATAACAACATTGGTGGGTTCCATGACAGCAGAGGTGAATATGCGGAAGCTCTTCAGTGGTATAAAAAGGCAAAGAGCATATATGAAAGTCTAGGGCTGGAAGTAGAGGCAGCCGGCTCCTATAATAATATTGGGTTTGTTTATCGCTCCAAAGGTGACTACTCAGAGGGACTTAAATGGTATATCAAAGCTATGGAAGTCCAGAAAAGACTGGGGTTGGAGGTGAATCTGGCGATTTCCTACAACAACATTGGGTTCACCTATAATTCTCAGGGTAACTACGGAAAAGCATTGGAATGGTATGCTAAAGCTATTGAAGTGCAAAAGAGATTAGGGCTGATGGTGGACCTCGCTACTTCGTACAACAACATCGGGGCGGTCTATAGTGCTCAAGGCAACTATTCAAGAGCCCTGCAGTTGTATGATCAGGCGAGAAGAATACAAGAAAGGTTGGAGTTGGAGGTAGATCTGGCGACTTCTTACAACGACATTGGATTCATATATGATTCTCAAGGTAGCTACGGAAAAGCTTTGGAATGGTATGCTAAGGCAAAGGAAATACTAGAAAAACTGGGATTGGAGAAAGAATTTGCCACTTCTTACAATAATATCGGGGCGGTCTATAGTGCTCAAGGCAACTATTCAAGAGCCCTTCAGTTGTATGATCAGGCGAGAAGAATACAAGAGAGGTTGGGACTGGAGGTAGATCTTGCGCTTTCCTACAACAATATTGGATTCATACATCGTTCTCAGGGCAACTTTGCGGAGGCGCTGCAATGGTACAACAAATCTACAGAGATAAGAGAAAGGTTGGACTTGAAATTAGACTTAGTAGTATCGTATAACAATATCTCGCTTCTTTACCATGAAAAATCGAAGCAAGATTCTGCCTTTCAATATGCTCAAAAGTGCATACAATCTTACGAAGAATTACGTCAAGTTAATACTGGACAGTTGGACCGTCACCTATATGTGACCGAAGCTCTGGAAATCGTAGAGGTGGGTATGTTGAATGCTTTACTTCTTGATAAATATGATACGGCTTTCGCATTTTCAGAGGTGGTGAAGGCACGCACTCTGTCAGATTTGCTCGTTGAAAAATCGGTAAAGAATCTAGATACTCCCGAACCTCTCAGGGAGATGGAAGCATCGATTATTGATCAATTAAATACAATTGAGAAAAACTTATCCTCAAATATGAGCGGTGAGAAGCGCAAGAACCTACAAAGCTTGAGAGATAGTTTATACCAAACCTGGCAAGAAATTAAGGATCGAATCAAATCCCAGTCACCGGAATACGTCAACTTAGTCTATCCGGAGGTCATTGATGCAGTGCAATTGCAATCCATTTTGCGAGAAGACGAAGTGCTGATTAGCTTTTTTGCTGGACAAACGAAGACATTGGCTTTTACAGCCACGACTACTGAATTACAAATGTTAGATCTCGGAGCCACTGATAGTTTAAGTCTTTTGGTAGAAACTTTTCGGACCAACTTCATTTCCGAGCAGAAAATGGCGATCGTGAAAGCTGATCCCATTGCGCAGCTAAAAGCAGCTCAGCAATATTTCGAACTAACGAGCAAATTGTTTCGAAAACTTTGGTTGTCACTGGATGGTACGGGCCTCCTTCAAAACAGGAAAGTCATCTTGATACCAGATGGCTTCCTGAACTACTTACCGTTTGAGTTGCTCATCAAGGACCAAAAACAAAAGGATTACCATGAGTATCAGTATTTACTGAGAGATCATTCAATTTCATACTATCCTTCGGCAACCTTGCTGCATTTTGAGCGGAGTAAAGAAAAAACAGTTTATATTCCCAATAAGGAATTTCTGGGTTTGGGGGTTTCCCAATTTAGGAATACCACCTGTGGTAATGATGGGAAAACTTACAGCAGCCTAGGAACGATTGCAGGATCAATTGATCGATTGAGGAATTTATTCCCCTCCGAGCGAAGTGTTACCCTGCTCGATGATCAGGCTAATGAAAGTAACATCAAAAAGCTCAAACTGTCCGATTACCGCTACCTTTATTTTGCTACCCACGGG
>JANQRV010000286.1 GCA_028284395.1 Saprospiraceae bacterium | reverse complement strand
GACTTTCCAAAAGTGAACCCGGCACGATTTCCTCTTCCTTGTTGCCGAGGCAACCTCCATTGACCAGGACTCTACCTTTTACAGCTTGTTTAACCGTGGCCATGATTGGAAAGGAAAGAGTGGGGTCGTAGGGAAGTAGTCCGAGGAGGGGAATGCCCATATTGGCGAGTCCCCGTTGGAGATAGTACTGAATTTTGTCGTATTTGTCCTGCTTAACTTTATTGACGATGACACCAATGATGGGGACCTTTTTTTCGCGAAACATGGAGATGCTCATGTTTAGTTTGTCGATGGTGCTGCCAATACCGCCTTCAACGATCATGACTACGCCAGTACCCAACATTTTGGCCACGTCGGCGTTGGAGAGCCCGACGACACTTCCGACACCAGGATGGCCGGTCCCTTCGTAAACGACGACGTCGTAGAAAGATTCCAGGGTGGTGGCAGCCTGAGCGAGATCTTTTCGGAAAGTAAAATGGTCCGGATGTTCAATGTACTCGGCGGTCACTCCACTACCGAGAATGACGGGACTGTGCAGTTTAGGATCGATTTGGAATTCGATGACTTTTGAAAAGAGGACGGCATCCTTGTCGGCAATCATGCCATCGATGTCGACGTGTTTTTGTCCGACGGGTTTGCAGTAGCCCGTTTTGTAACCTCGTTTAATGAGATTTGCTACCAAACCCAGGGTGGAGGTCGTCTTTCCAACATGTTGTCCGGTTGCCGCTACGAAAATCTTTTTCATAATCGGTATTTAATTACCAACCGGATGTAGCACCCGGTGATAGGTGAATACAAATAATGAACCTCAGAAGTTTTGGGATACTGTTCAGGGCGTGTTAGTTTCGGAAGCGAATAATTAGCGGGGTAAATATAGAAAAAGATTTTTGGGAAGATATTAAAAGAAAATAAATGTTAATTAAGCTTAATGTGTTTTGTTTAGAAGGTGCTCATTAAGAGGTTTTTACGCTAAAAAAAAGAAATTTATCCAAGCAAAATCGGGAATTTGTCCTTGAACGTATATACATTTGCATTCCTGAAAATTAGTTGGAGCATGTTTAATAGTGTAAAAAAATTCCCAGGACTATGCCAAACAACTTGCTGATCGTTGAGTCCCCCGCAAAGGCGAAAACCATTGAAAAATTTCTCGGTAAGGATTTCAAGGTGAAATCCAGTTATGGTCACGTTCGAGACCTGGACAAGGGCAATAACGCCGTTGATGTCGAAAACAATTTCAAGCCCAAGTACATTGTTTCTCCGGAAAAGAAGAAGGTTGTAAAGGAGCTGAAAGACTGGGTCAAGAAGACCGAACACGTTTGGCTAGCAACGGATGAGGACCGGGAAGGAGAAGCAATTTCGTGGCACCTCTGTGAAGTCTTGGGCCTGGATGCAGCATCTACGAAGCGCATTGTGTTTCGCGAAATCACGAAACCAGCCATTCAAAAGGCTATTCAGAATCCCCGTACGGTTGATCAAAACCTGGTGAATGCGCAGCAGGCACGTCGTATTTTGGATCGTCTGGTAGGATTCGAACTGTCGGAGATTCTTTGGAAAAAGATCCGCGGCAAATTATCTGCCGGCCGGGTTCAGTCGGTGGCAGTAAAACTCGTGGTTGAAAGGGAGCGGCGGATCAATGAATTCGAACAAACTTCTTTTTATAAAGTAACGGCCTATTTCGATGTCAAGAACCAGCGGGGTAAGATCGTAGAACTGAAAGCAGAATCACCGGTAAAATACGAGACTCAAGCCGGAGCGGAGGCATTTTTAAAGAATTGTGTTGATGCTTCCTTTGCAATCAACAACATTGAAGTGAAGCCCTTGAAACGCCGGCCAGCGGCTCCGTTCACAACTTCTACCTTGCAGCAGGAAGCCAGTCGCAAAATGGGGTTTTCGGTGAAACGCACTATGGTTGTCGCACAGAAACTATATGAGGCGGGACTCATCACTTATATGCGTACCGATTCTACTAATCTCAGTGAATTGGCCATTCAGAATATCACCCAGGAAATCGAAAGCCAATACGGTAAGGAGTATGTTAAAGCCCGACGGTTCAAGAGCAAGAATGCCAATGCGCAGGAAGCGCACGAAGCCATCCGCCCGACCTACATAGAGCGTCAAAACATTGCATTGGGTAGGGATGAACAACGTGTTTACGAATTAATTTGGAAACGGACCATTGCTTCGCAGATGTCGGAAGCGATTCTGGAGAAAACCACCGTCAAGATCGGCATATCGACCATGCCTGCGGAAACGCTGCAAGCCGTGGGAGAAGTCTTGAAATTCGATGGATTCCTGAAAGTATATCTCGAATCGAAAGACGACGATGATGAAGAGGAGGCCGGTGGGATGCTGCCACCTTTGAAGGTCAACCAGAAATTGGACCTGAATAATATCCAGGCCATGGAACGATTTACGCGGCCTCCGGCGCGATTTACGGAAGCCAGCTTGGTGAAAAAACTGGAGGAGTTGGGCATTGGGCGACCGTCCACTTATGCGCCGATCATTAGTAAGATCATGGAAGAGGCCAGGGGGTACGTTATTAAAGATACCAGGGAGGGAAAGGAAAGAGCTTACAACCTGATGACCTTGAAGGATGGTAAGCTGGATAAAATGGAGAAAACAGAAATCACCGGTGCTGTCAAAAACCGGTTGTTTCCAACCGAAATGGGCATTACCGTCAGTGACTTTCTGGATGAACATTTCGATAAGGTAATGGACTATAGCTTTACGGCCGGCATCGAGAAGGACTTCGATGTGATAGCCTCGGGCAATATGGATTGGGGAACCATGCTGGGCGAGTTTTACAGTCCTTTTCACCAGACGGTAGAGCATACGATCGAACATGCGGAAAGGCCAACCAGGGAGCGCATTCTGGGCACCGACCCGGAAACGGGACGTACCGTTCTATGTCGGATGGCACGCCTCGGACCAGTTGTTCAGATCGGTACTCAGGATGAATTGGAGGAAGGAGAAAAACCGAGATACGGCAACTTACAGCCGGGGCAGTCATTGGAAGCCATTACTTTTGAGGAAGCGATGAAGCTGTTCCAACTGCCGAAGACTTTGGGTGAATACGAGGGGGAAGAAGTGATCATCGGCAACGGTCGTTTTGGTCCGTATGTGAAGTTTAAGGAGAAATTCATCTCAATCCCGAGGAATGAGGATCCGTTGACGCTTCCAATGGAAAGAGCCATTGAGTTGATCGAAGAGAAGAAACGTGCCGATGCGCCGGTGGCCACTTACCAGGGATTGGCAATCACCAAAGGCAAAGGTCGTTTTGGTCCCTATCTCAAATGGAATAACATGTTTGTCAATGTGCCTAAGAAATACGACTTCGAAAACATTTCAACGGATGAGATGTTTGAATTGATCGAAAAGAAAATTGAAAAGGAAGCCAATCGGTACATTCACAAGTGGGAAGATGAAAAGATTTCGGTTGAAAATGGTCGATGGGGGCCTTTTATCCGGTTCAAGAAAAAGAATATAAAAATTCCGAAGGTAGATGGGAAACGCGTAACTTCGGAAGATGCAAAGGAATTTACGCTGGAAGAGGTCAAAAAACTAATCGAGTTGGAGATTCCCGACGCCTTTGCTAAGAAAGGAAAAAAAGCGAAAAAGAAATAATCTTATGGAAGAGCAGAAAAAGAAAGGACAAAATCAACTCAATATTGAATTGCCAGAGGAAGTTGCGGAGGGAACCTATTCGAATCTGGCCATCATTTCTCATTCTCAATCTGAATTTATTGTTGATTTTATCCGGTTGGTGCCTAATGTTCCAAAGGCGAAAGTGAAATCCAGGATCATTCTGACGCCGAAGCACGCGAAGCGATTGTTGATGGCACTCAACGATAATGTGAAGAAATTTGAAAAACAACACGGGCCGATCGGCGAACCAGAACCACCTTCTTTTCCGCCAATGAACTTCAATACGCCTAAGGCTCAGGCCTAGACGCGGATTTTTGCTACGACTGGTTTGGAACTGTTCTTGTCCCTTAATGCGGGAACTTTAGGGGCTGTTTCTATTTGATCCAACCATTTTCCGTATCGTTTCAAGTCTTTTATCTGCCAGGAGGTACGTTGTATTTCCTGCTCCTCGCCAATAGTTTTTTCCGCCATTTTTACAAGACCTAGTCCTTTGACGTACCATTTTTTTGCATGTGTGGTAATGGAGGGTTTTTCCGAGTCAAACTGTTGCGTAGTCTTGATATAGAGAACCAGGCACTGTGCAAAATTCTGGAATGGGGTATAGGCAGAATCAAAACCGAGACATTTTATCTCAGTTTTTTGATGGCCGCGGTGGACCAACCGTCCTTTGTCCATTACCTTAAAGGTAGCAGTGAAATGATATTTTTCGCCGGTTTTTAGCTGGGCGGGAAGCAATTGCATCTTGCGGTCGAAAATGAGGTCGTGACCGTTGGGTAAGACGGCTCGATGAAGAAAAAGCCCTGCCAGGGAGTCGACTTCCAGAAATTCCTGGTTGCCGGCCGGTTTGCTGGTACGGTGCAGTAAATGTCGGTCTCTTTCCAGTTTGGGTCGCTGGATAGCTACGGTCAAAAGACTGCTTTCTTGGCTGGAAACCTTGTAGGTTAAGCTGTCACCGTATTGTGTGGGGCCAATCTCTAAAACAGAATAGGAGTGGGGCCTTTGTGTTTGTGCCTGTAATTGGACCATTAGGAATAGGAATAGGAAGGTGTTCGGTAGTATTTGCCCCATTGTTGTTTTTGTTTTTGCTCCGGTCTATGCAAAAGAAATCGCAAAAACCATGCTAATAACAGCAAAAATAATATTTTTAATTTTTAAATGTAATAATTGACTTTGATAATTGGTTTAATTGGTGGAAATCAGGTGGATAATGCTTATTTTACCGCCCGTCCGGAATCGGTTTCAAAAACTAAATCAAATGAACGATAAATTTTGTGTATATCTTGATGCGGGTCATGGATCATTAGATGACAAGGGCAATTACGTGACTGCACCCAGTAAAATGTTCGAACACGCGCGTGGTGATTTTCACGATGGCAAGTTTTTTTACGAGGGAGTTTGGAACCGTACCTTGACGGATGTTGTGGCCGCAAAACTCACGCAGCTCAAGATCAATCACGTAGTCGTGAGCCACGAGTATCTGGATCTTTCCCTGCACTACCGGGTCGACGTAGCAAATTGGTATCACAAGAATTATAAGAAAGGTGTTTATATTTCCAATCATTCAAATGCTTCTGCATCACACAGTGCCAGAGGTTTTGAGGTATATACCACTCCAGGGGTCACCAAATCGGATAAGTTAGCGGAGATCCATTGGAACAACGTTAAAGATGTTTTAGGCGACCGGATCCGCTATCGGACCGATACCTCCGACGGTGACCACGATAAGGAGGCACGTTTCTTTGTCTTATCCAAGACCAGCATGCCGGCCATCCTGATCGAACATTTGTTTTTCGATAATTTTGAAGATGCTCAATTGTTGATGAATGACGAGATTGTCGAACGGTTTGCAGAAGCTCAGGTTCGAAGTGTGATCAAATACATTAACCAGTTGTAATTCCTGGGTATTACCGGTATATCGCTACTCAAATCAATACGCTAAGCACCATTCGATGCTATGGCGTCTATAGCTACCAAAGCAGCAACAGAAACCATTATCGTGACAAACAAAGAGATTGCCAAGGCCTTTCAATTTCTGGGAAAAATCATGGAGCTGCACGGGGAAAACCCGTTCAAAATCCGCTCTTACAGCAATGCATATTTGACGCTGCGAAAGCTGGATCGACCTTTGGGGGAAATCCCTGCCGATGAGTTGGAAAACATTAAGGGTATTGGCAAAGCTATCAGTGGTAAGATTCGAGAATTGCTCGAAACCGGGCGGATGGCTACTTTGGAGAAATACCGGGAAAAGACGCCACCGGGTATTCAGGAATTGCTGAATGTCAAAGGATTTGGTCCTAAGAAGATCAAAGCCGTGTGGGATGAGTTGGGGATTGAGAGTGCCGGGGAACTACTTTATGCCGTGCACGAAAATCGCCTGATCGATTTAAAAGGATTTGGCAAAAAGACACAAGATGATCTGAAGGTGAAGTTAGAATACTTTCTGCATTCACAAAACCAGTTTCACTTTGCCACCTTGGATGGGGTAGGAGGACCTGTATTGGAAAAGATCCGGGCATTGTTGCCGAAGGCTAGCGTAGCTTACACCGGAGCGATGAGACGCTGTTGCAATACGCTGGAGCGCCTGGAAATCATGATTGGATATGACGGTCCCATCGACCTGTTGTTCGATGAATTGTTGATCAATAGAAAGTTGATTAATCCACAATTGTCAGATGCTACCATAGAGCACTGGCCGGTAAGGGTCTATCATTTTCCGTTGCGTGAATTTGGGTCCAAGCAGTTTCGTTATACCGCTTCCGACTCCTTCATGGAAGCATTTATGGAAAGGTTTCCGGACCTTGATTTCAAGGGATTGACTACTGAAGAGGATGTCTTCTCCAAAGCCGGTATTTCACCCATTGCTCCGGAAATGAGAGAGGAGGGATCCATTGTGCAACAAGCTATTGACGGGGTCCTCCCGAACCTGATTGAGGCAGCTGACATCAAGGGCGTGCTCCACGTCCATACGACGGCCAGTGACGGCTTACATACGTTACGGGAAATGGCCGAACATGCCCGGGATTTGGGGTATGCTTACATCGGAATTACCGATCATTCCAAATCGGCCTTTTACGCCAATGGACTCCAGCCGCAACGGGTCCTGGAACAGATGGCGGAAATTGATGTGTTGAACACTGAACTGGCGCCTTTTAAAATTCTGAAAGGCATCGAGAGCGATATTTTGAACGACGGTAGTCTCGACTACGAAGAAGAATTGTTGCGTCAATTTGACTTCATTATTGCCTCGGTTCACTCTAATTTGAGAATGGATGAGCAAAAGGCCACAGAAAGGATCATTAAAGCGATCGAGAATCCTTATACAACCATATTGGGGCATCCCACTGGGCGCCTTCTTTTGGCCCGGCCTGGTTATCCCTTGGATCACCAGAAGGTGATCGATGCTTGTGCGGCCAATGGGGTGGCAATTGAATTGAATGCCAACCCTCACCGTCTGGATATCGATTGGCGGTTCCTTGGCGAGGCTATGGCAAAGGGAGTCAGGATTGCCGTGAATCCGGATGCGCACAGTCGGGATGGCATTTTGCACATTAAGTATGGAATTGCTTCCGCCCGTAAGGGTGGGCTTACCCGGGAGCATTGTTTGAATTGTTTGGAAGTTGATGACTTTATGGCCCTTTAGTTTTACAACCGAATTTCCTTCAGAAACCAACAGCAGGAATTTAATTTCTTAAACAAATCTTATGTCCAAGAAAGAGAAAACGCCTGCCGTTAATTTTATTTTCGTTACCGTCCTGATCGACATCATTGGATTCGGCATCATCATTCCCGTCTTGCCAAAACTGTTGGCTGAAATGAACGACATCAGTATCAATGAAGCCAGTACGTATGGTGGGTATTTACTGACTTCTTTCGCCATTGCGCAATTTCTGTTTTCTCCCGTAATGGGGAGTTTGAGCGACCGGTACGGACGGCGCCCAATCTTATTGTTGTCGTTGTTGGGGTTTTCGGTCGACTATCTGATCCTGGCTTTTGCGCCGACCTATGCCTGGTTGGTAGCAGGGCGGATATTTGCCGGTATTTTTGGTGCTAGTCATACGACGGCTTCCGCTTATATCGCAGACGTAAGTACGGAGGAGAATCGGGCACAGAATTTCGGCATGCTAGGTGCTGCTTTTGGACTGGGGTTTATTATTGGACCGTTTCTAGGTGGTCTGTTTGGAGAACTGGGTGTGCGGGTCCCATTTTACGTTGCTGCATCTCTGGCTTTTATCAATTTTTTATACGGTTATTTCATTTTACCCGAGTCACTAAAAGTGGAGAACCGCAGAAATTTCGACTGGAATCGAGCGCATCCGGTGGGAACATTGAAGCAGCTTTTCAGCTACAAACAGATTGGTTTTCTGTTGGTGGCATTTTTTCTCCTTCACCTTGCATCACACGCCGTGAACAGCAATTGGTCGTATTTTACCATGTATCGATTTAATTGGTCAGAAAGCACGGTCGGCTTGTCCTTAGCCGCGGCTGGTTTGTTGGTCGGTATTGTGCAGGCCGGACTGGCGCAACGGGTCTCGAATCGTATCGGAACCAGTAAGAGCATTTACTATGGAATTGCATTATACGGGATCGGGATGTTGCTATTTGCCTTTGCCAGTGCTTCCTGGATGATGTTTGTTTTCCTGATCCCCTATTGTCTGGGAGGTATATGTGGACCGGTTCTGCAATCCTATCTGGTAAGTCAGGTAGGCGTGAACGAGCAAGGGGAACTACAGGGTGGTTTGACTGCTATTCAAAGTCTGACGACCGTTTTCGGTCCGTTGATCATGACGGGCATTTTCTTTTACACTACAAAAGACGGAACGCCGCTTTATTTCCCCGGTTCCGCCTTTTTTCTCGGTGCCCTATTTATGGGAGGGAGTTTTCTGATTACTTTTCTGATCCTACGGCGGAAAGAGGAGACCGACGTCCCTCGAGCCTAGAGAGGAAGAGCTATGCCTTCGTTCGCAAGAGCAGAAATCCGGCAATAAAAAGAATCAAGGCTCCAAAAAAAATAGAGGAACCGCTGGTCTCTTTCCAAAACCAATCAAGGGTGACGCCCTTCCAGCATACATCCCAAAGATGATTTAAGATGGGGAAATCTTGAGCGGGAACCAATAAAAGAACCAGATCGATAAAGAGGGAAGGGATGGAAGCCGCAGCTGCCAGAAGAAAGATCAGCACAACCGCCAAAGATTTGACGACGGCAAGTCCCAGATCGGGAAAGGAAATGTACTGAAAACTTTCAGTGGTTATCTTTTCACTCATGAAGCCAAAGATCAATACCATCAAGGAGAAAATTAAGAGACCTATTGCAAAGCGTTTCATGGACTAGTCGATTATGGTTGACAGATTAGGAAAGATCTTAATAAATGTAAGAGATTTGAGGTAGACTTCCAATGGATGGCGGCATGGAAAATATATCTTAGCGATTGCGGTAGATCTTAAGAACTGGCAAATCTTAAGGTTTGCCAGTTCTTAAGAAGCCGTAAGTTTATGATGAATACCTACTTTTTTATTGCAGGGATCCTGAGTTTTGTTTTGGGAGTGGTCCATTCGGTTCTCGGTGAATATCTGATCTTCAGCGGCAAGAGAGACAAGGGGCACATTGTTCCTTCGCAGACAAACAAAGGCTTGAGAGAGGGACACTTGCGTATTATCTGGGCAACGTGGCACCTGGCTTCCGTCTTCGGGGGGTGTATTGGAGCTATTCTGGTGAAGATCTCCATGGTGCGTGATGAATTGAACGCCGCTTTTGTGGATTTGATCACTTGGGCAACGGTTGTTGCGATGCTGGTAGGGGCGCTCCTGGTTGCAATGGGGACAAAGGGAAGACATCCCGGTTGGGTAGTATTGTTGTTGATTGCCGGATTATTGCTATTGGGAAAATGACCGCCCAGTTGTAGCAAATTCGGAATCGGATGCCGGATACTTCCTATAGACTCCAAACCTTCTCTACGTCTGAAAGTGGGATACAGGGAAGGAATTCACCCGGAACGGGGTCATAATTCAAAACGTTTTTCCCAATTTCTTCTGAGGTGCAATAACCCATGATGGCCATTGACTTGAAGGAGCGATAAAAACCCACCGCTTCCTGTTTGCCTACAGGGTAACCCCAGACGCTGCCACCGAATTGAGGAGAACTGGCTTCCTCTGCTTCTAGTACGGAGTTTCGCTCGTCACCATTTAACTGATGGAAGTCCTTGCCGAATTTGGATCGGCATTTTTCGTTGAATAGATCTAATTCTTGAACGACCTTTGCCTGCGCCTCCTGGTCCAGAGCCTTGGCGTAGAGTAAGTCGATGAGGATGTCTACTTTAACGTCCACTCCACCGGGAGTGTCGGTGGTTGGCAAAATGGTGTCGACCAAAGCGGATACCAGCTTGGCGTGATCAGTACTGAGAAACTTTGGATTCCAGGTCAATCTATCCTCTTGTTGGCAAGATTGCAGCAAGCCGAGAAAAGCAGTGGAAATGGCTGCGGTGCTTCCAAGGAGGGCGGTATTTTTTAAGGCGGTTCTTCTGTCCATGTTTATAGATTCTGCTTTTTGAGTTCTGAAATAGCGTGATTGGCGGCACGCGCTGTTAAAGCCATATAGGTCAAGGAAGGATTCACACAGGAATTGGATGTCATACAGGCACCATCGGTGACGAAAACGTTTTCGCAGCCGTGGACCTGATTGTGTGCGTTCAGGACCGACGTTTTGGGATCTCGTCCCATGCGCGCGGTACCCATTTCGTGGATGCCAAATCCGGGCTCGTGGTTATTGTCGAAGTCGATGATGTTTTTCAAACCGGCTTTCTCCAGCATTTCGACTGCATCTTCCCGGATTTGTTTGCGCAAGGCCACTTCATTTTCCTTCCATTCGCAATCGATGGCCAACGTTGGCTGCCCCCATTTGTCGAGACTATCGTGATCCAGCGTAACTTTGTTTTCGTGATAGGGCAGGCATTCTGCGAAGCCCGTAATGAAAAACTCCCACGGACCGGGATCTTTCAGCAGGTTGTCTTTGAAATTGGCGCCGAATCCTTTTACGTTGGCACCACCACCCCAGCCTTTTCGGTAGGCCCCGCCTTGGTAGCCGAAACCGCGTACGAATTTGTCAGACTTGGTTTTATCGTTGATATTCCAGTAACGGGGAATGTAAATGCCATTGGGGCGTCGTCCTTTGTAGTATTTGTCTTCGTGCCCCTCGAAAGTACCCATGGCTCCGGTGCGGTAGGTATGATCCATAAGATTGTGGCCGAGTTCTCCGGAGTCATTACCCATTCCGTTGGGGAAACGGTTGGAGGTGGAGTTCAAGAGAATGCGCGTGGAGCTGAGTGTTGAGGCATTGCAAAAAATAATTTTGGAATAGTATTCCATCATTTCCCCTGATTCTGCATCGATCACCCTTACGCCGGTTGCCTTTCCTTTAGATTCATCATAGATGATGGAATTGGCGATCGACCAGGGACGAATGGTGAGGTTTCCGGTGGCATTGGCAGCTGGAATTGTTACGGAATTGGCACTGAAATAGGCACTGTAAGGACATCCCATACTACACTTGTTACGCGACTGGCATTGACCTCTTCCATTGTGTGGAACAGTGAGATGAGCCACTCTTCCAATGATCATATTTCGACCGGGAAATTGTTGCTCAATTCTTTTTTTGACATCCCTTTCTACACAATTCAACTCCATGGGAGGCAGAAAGTGGCTGTCGGGAAGTTGGGGTAAGCCGATGGCTTCTCCGCTGATACCCGCATATTTTTCTACATAGGTATACCAGGGTTCGATGTCTTTGTAACGAATCGGCCAATCGATGCCGTGACCATCTTTTGCGTTGGCTTCAAAATCCAAATCACTCCAACGGTAACACTGTCTTCCCCAAAGTTGAGATCTACCACCCATCTGGTGGGCCCGCAACCACATGAAGGGCTTGATTTCCGTATACGGGTTTTCTTCGTCATTTGCGTAGAAATCCTTGTTAGATTCTCCAAGCCAGTTGGATCTTGCGGCTTTGTAATGCTTCTTCTTTTCAGCGGGGGTAACGCCACCCCGCAATTCCCAATCCCAACTTTCTTTATTCATGTTGGGGTAGTCATGGATGTGCCGGATAATTCTCCCTCTCTCCAGGACCAGTGTCTTGAGCCCGGCTTCACAAAGTTCTTTAGCAGCCCAGCCTCCGCTCATGCCCGAACCAATGACAATGGCGTCATAGGTCATGTTTTTTTTGGCATCTATGTTGTAATTATAATCATAGTTTGACATAGTAAAATTTTAACCTGCTTAAGTGAAGTATAACCTGTAATAAATCTAAACATAATTTATATCTGATGAACATTCAAAAAATAACCGGTTAAATTTGTGGGCGTAACAAGCGCACATTGGAGCAATGAAGCAAGATTCTCAAATACAACCTTTTAGCGAGCGGGATCTGGACGCACTCCATGATTTTATCATCAAGGTCATTAAGGCTTCTTATCCAGCCTATTACCCACCTGAAGCCATTGATTTTTTCGTCGCTTATTCGGGACGGGAAGGAATACTCAAAGATGGAGCAGAGCACTGTGTGGTGGTCTTAAGGGAAGGAGACAAGATCGTTGGGACGGGCACTTTAAAGAACAGCCACGTAAAGAGGGTATTTGTGGACCCGGAAAGGCAGGGTAGGGGCTATGGCAAACGAATCATGCATTGGCTGGAGAACAGAGCTGTCCGCGATGGCTGGCCCTTGGTCGAGTTGCATTCTTCTCTATTTGCCAAAAGGTTCTACGACCATCTTGGGTATGTGATGTTTAAGATGGGAAAGGTAATCGTGGCCAACGAAGAGCGTCTGTACTATCAGCGGATGGCGAAAAGTTTGATACGACCAACAGAGGATGTTGAAACGATCGACGGTAATGCTTTCAGGACAGTCGTTGAAAAAGAGATTGGGACTAAAATCGCTCCGGGCGCTCCATTCGACTACGGTCAAAAAGAGGCCTTGCTATACGCTGAGTACAGTAAATCCCATGGCGTAAAATACGGCGAATCGTTTGGTGTTCTCCAGTCGGGACAATTGGCCGTCGTAAGTCAATGGGAAGATTTAAGCGGTCAAACTCATTCATCGCGGAGCGTCTTAATGGGGTTTCCCAAGGCTGCTCTTAAACCTTGAGATCCCACGACCAACAACGTCAACAGAAACATTCCCAGGCCAGCTGCCAGGAAGGACCACCAGGGCATGGCAATGCGGTAAGCAAAACCATCGAGCCATTGATCCAGTAAGTACCAGGAGATCGGGGTGGTGATCAAGATGGCCAGCAAGATCAGCCAAAGAAAGTCGCGAGAAAGCAAGCCGACAATGCCGGTGACGCTGGCCCCCAGGATTTTGCGGATGCCGATTTCTTTTCGCTTCTGCTCCGCAGTATAGGAGGCCAGTCCCAGAGCACCGATACCGGCAATCAGGATGGCCAAAATGGTGAAGATCCGCACCAGGCTGCTCCACTTTTCTTCGGTTTCGTACATGGCACCAAAGCCCGCATCTACAAATTGAAAGTCAAGCGGATAACCGGTTTCAAAACGATTCCAAACCGCTTCAATCTGTGCGATGGTTTCCGAGACCTCCGTACTTTTGATGCGCAGTGCCATCTTCCAAAAGGATTCAGGATAGATGTGCAATACGGCCGATTGTATTTCTTCGTGCAAATTGGCGTAGTGAAAATCTTTGACCACGCCGATGATTCGCCCTTTTTTCAGACTGTCTTCTGCCGACCACATGGGCCATTCGAGTGGTTGGCCAATGACACGCTCCGGGCTGTCGCCCAATTCCAATTGGGTGATGGCCGTTTCGTTGATGATAAAGGCTTCGTGGGCATCAGTTGGAATTTCCTTTGAAAAGCCCCTTCCGGCGACGACTTCCATACCCATGGTAGGAATGTAATCGTGATCGATGGCAAAGAGCCTAGTGGTGAGCATTCGCCGGTTTTCGCCGGGAATGATGATGTTGTCTCCAGCGACGATATCTCCCGGAATACCAAAACAGGCACTGGCTTCGGTCACCGATGGGATCTGGAGGAATTCGCCTTTGGCCAGTTCGGTATTTTGGAATAGTGTGCCTTTCATGGGAAAGTGCAGCAATTGCTCCTTTTGAAAACCCAGTTCCTTGTTGTTCAAGTGCCAAATTTGCTGAGAAATGATCAGTACACTGATCATTAAGAGCATGGCAAGGCTGAACTGAATCAGGACCAAACCCCGCCGGAACCACTGAATATGGCTTGATGCAGTAAAGAGTTTTCCCTTGAGGGCTTCAACGGGTCGAAAGCCGGAAATGACGAAGGCCGGGTAACTGCCGGCTAGCACACCGGTTAATAAGCATATGCCCAGAATACTGAAGAGTGGGATGGCCGTAAAGAGCCAATGTAGCGTGAGCGATTTATCCGTGAATTGGTTTAAATGGGGGAGGAGTAGACGCGCTAAAGCAAATGAGATTACCAGAGCTATCATGACCAACAAGACTGCTTCTCCGATGAATTGGGCGGCCAACTGTTGACGAAAAGCGCCGGCTGCTTTTCGGACCCCGACTTCCCGTGCCCGGTTGACAGCTCTTGCTGTCGTTAGGTTGATGAAGTTAATACAGGCCATCAACAAGATGAAAAAACCAATCCATCTCAATGCAGTGAGATGACGATGGTTGCCTCTGATCGCCACGTCATTGCGGAAGTTAGCGGAGTGGAGGTGAATATCCTTTAGCAGCTGTAGCCTTGGATGGTAGTAGAATCCCATTTCCTTCGTCTGCGGATAAATCTTTGATTTTGCCAGGGCAACAAGCTTGTCCTCTATTTCATTGGAGTCAGTCCCTGGTTTCAGTCGAATGTAATTGAGGAAGTCCTGCCAAACCCAACTTTGCATTCGATCTTGAGGGATCAAGGCTTGCAGGGTATTGAATGAGACCAAAAACTGGAAAGGGAGATGGAAATGAGGAGGCAGTTCCTTCAAAACACCGGTAATCTTGGTTGGACGGCCATTGATCGAGATGTTTTGACCAACGGGATTGTCATCGCCAAAATATTTTTTGGCCAATAGGCTTGTCAGTACGATGCTTTGTGGGGATTCAAGGGCAGCGTCAGGATTTCCGAATTCGAAGGGCAAGTGAAACAGGTCAAAAATAGAGGGCTCCGCGAAGAATCCTCCCTCCTCCAAATAAGTCTGGTCTTCATTTTTGAAGAGTTGTTTTTGACGGATCTGGTAGAGCCGGAGAGATTGTACAACCTCGGGAAAGTCTTCTTCCAATGTTGGTCCAACCATCGGTGAGGTGCCGGCTACATCGAGGTCGACCCCTCGTCCAAAGCTCTGATTGTAGACTCTGTAGGTATTGGCGCCATCCGGGTGGTGGTGATCAAAACTCAACTCGTCTTTTACAAATAAGGCGATGAGCAGACAGCCGGTAAGACCGATGGTCAAACCGGTCAGGTTAATGGCAGAATTGACCTTGTACTTCCACAGGCTTCTCAAGGCAATTTTCAAATAATTCTTTAACATGGCGGATGATATGATGCGAAGTAATTCGATTTTGAAGTGCTTAATCACGGACGGGCGGAGTAGCCTGATGACCTCCCAGGCATACTTGCGCCGGGCATAACGGCGTCCCTTCGTCTCCCAGTCTCGGTAGAAATCCTCGTACAGGTCTCCCTGTAATTCCTCGTAAAAATCGGGGTGACAGAACCAACGGAGGAATTGTTCGAGTCGTTTAGGTGGTCGTGGATGGCCCATATCACCCAAATTTTAATGAGAAATTGGGGACGGATTTCCAAAGCTGGTCCCGGATGTTTTTGGCCTCCCACAACGCTTCCTTACCCTTCTGAGTGACCTGGTAAAAACGTTTGCGGCGACCACCCCGGACGGCACTAGCTTGCCCCATGTGGGATTTAATGAAGCCCTTTTCCGACAAACGGGTCAAAGCAGTGTGGAGTGCACCCCGACTGATGGTTCGATTTAAACGATCGTTGATCTCATCGCGAATGGACACTCCGTAAGCGTTGTCATCCAAGATCAAAATGGTGAGTAATACAATTTCTTGGAACTCTCCCAAGTAGGTACCTTTCATAGTCTATAATATATCATTCTATTTTGAAGACCATATAAAGATAGGATTAAATTCTTAAATGGAGAAGATATGGTGTGAATTACGCTCTTTTTTTACCTAAGAGTAGGGCCTTAATGTCTCCTTTGACATCATAAGTGTGGTAGAGCAGGTAAGGAGCAAAAAAGAGCATGCCGGCAATGAGTGCCACCAGTCCGATGGCGATACCGGAAGGAGAAAAATGGTGTCTCCAGGCCACCCATAAGCTGCTGAGTGTTAGGTAGGTGCTGAAGTCCAGGTTAAACTGTCCGGCCCAGTTCATGCCGGCCAAATCGCTAAAGAAGACCGAGAATAGGGTCCAACCGTGGTTGACGACGACGCAAATGGTATAAAGGAGAATGGCGGTAAACAAAACAGACAGAAGAATGCGAAATGAAGACATGTTTTCGAAGGATTTTGATTGGATGTGAAGATCTGACATAACTATGAAAAAAATTAGACGGTGCCGTCCAACCAAAATAAAAGTCATACAGTTGATTATAATGGTTGAATTATTTGATCAAAAAGTTTGCTTCATTTGAACCGATTATGCCCCTAGTATTTTAATTTGGGGACCTGACTCAATCACATCGCATCCAACGCTCAGAGCCAGTATGTATAAGCACAAGAAACTGCCTAAACCTCCATTTAATGAAAGTATTAGCATACAAACACCAAGATTTTAAGCTAGGTGAGGCGCTTACCACCCAGCAAAAAGAACATTTCTTCAAGTACGGTTTTATTCAATTTAAGAATTTCTTGTCTCGGGAAACGGTACAATTATTCCTGGAAGAGCTGGAAAAGATTGAGTCCCAATGGCTCGAAGAAGGCGTTAAGAAAGTCAACGGTATTCCATTGAAATTCGGCCGGGATGAAAAGGGGGATCCCATCATCCAGCGGATGTGTTTCGTAAATCAGTTCAGCTCAGCAATTGGTAACTTCTTGAAGGATCCCCAATTGCGGCTACTGATAGAACTTTTGGCACCTTATGAAGGCCGTATTGGTGAAGATGAAAAGGACGGGGTGATCGTGAACCATTACATCAATCAGCCGAATAGTAAGTTTACCAAATTCGCCTGGCATACCGACAATCCCAGAGACCTCTTTGCCGGGCACCGCATTCTGCCAATGTTGAACGTTGGCGTTCATCTGGATGACTGTCCGCAAAGTAATGGCGGTCTGCGGGTATTACCGGGTACGCATCAGCAGAGTGCATTTCAAGTCGTTTTTGGCAAGCGGATCCACTTTGACCACAATCCCGATCCGCGGGAGGTGGGTATGGATATTGACGCAGGAGATTTAACGGTACATTTTGGTAGTTTGTGGCATCGGGTACAGGTTTCTCCTTTCACGGGAGAGAAATCTCGTCGTAGAGTGATGTACATTCCTTTTATTACCGGGAAATATCTTCCAAAAAACGCCAAATCACGAACGCCATTTTACCATCATTTTGCCCGGTTTGTACAGAAGTAGTATCGAATTTATGCTGCGTAGGATTGTATCTCGCAACATCAAGTTAGCGTTTTCACCTCAGAAAACCGGTGAATCCCGCGAAAGATGCTTTACCCCTACTACAATGCGTTCCACAATTTCGAGGGCCGTGGTGAGGGTAGATAGATCGGGATCAATCATTCCGTTTTGCCCGGAGTGGTGTCCGTGACCAATCAATTCCATCAAGTAGTAGTTTTTGTCGTCATTTAAGTCGATCAACGTTTCGTAAATGATGGAGGGTTGTCCCATCTGCCCGGTACCGTTGTGGAAGACTTCATCATCGGGAAAATCGAATTCGGAATAGAATTCGTTGTCATCGAAGGCGACGTTGATCTCCAATTTGAGCTTGAATGTAGGATGGTGTTCCAGCGTAGAGAGCAGTTGAAAGTTGTCGACCAAGGTGGCCCCGGTAATGGCGTCGGGTAGTGGGGTTTTGTTACTTGGCACGTAAAGGCCGTCTTCGTACTGCACCCCTCTTTTGTGAGACCATACCGGTAGGGCATTGACCCTCCGGTAGTTCCCAACGACTGCTTTCTGCCGGTCAAATTCTTTAAAGTTATCCTTACTTCGCCCGCCGTAAAATAACCCTTGGGCGGTGGCTTTGGAAACGAATACGGTTTTGAGGTAATTGCCAAGCGTGTCTTCTACCCAAACCGCCATTTGTGGATGCCAGTAGTGGGTGGAGCGCAACAGGTCGATGGTCAGTTGGACTTCTTTATCCAATTCCATTTCGACGATTTCGTAGGCCGAAAGATTTAACCTTTTCCCGGCATTTGCTTTCCATTTCGCCCCGAGGTCCATCATGGATTTGAACGGTTCGGTTTGGAAGTAAGCAGCCGCAAGAAAAATGGCCATCGCCATTGCGATCAGGAAGACCGTCTTTCCCTTGACGTAGTTGCTGATCGGCCGAAAGTTGTTCGCAAAGTGGAAAGCGATTCCAATGGAAAACAGCAATCCAAAGACAGTGTGAACAGTGGCGGTAGCCCTACTGTAATCCTGGAAGTAAGAAAGTACACCGGTGACCATCAAAACGCTGAAACTGATGGCAACCGAAAGACTGACGAGTTTTCTTGAATTCATGTCCCGGCCTTTGAATAACTCTATAGTAGCTCCTTCAATCCTTCGATTCGGGCGCTTAAGTACTGTACTTGTTTCGCCTTGCTTTCCGGTAGGCTCAATTCAGGAGACTTATGGTTGAGCTTTTGGGCAAATGCATTTTCGATTACTTTGACTTCTTCTACGATGATCTCCAAACTTTCTTCATCGGATTCTCCAACAATGCCGTGAATGTCGAAGGAACGGGCATCGAATGCGGGATCTTCCGACTGCTCCATCTCCGCTTTTAAATCGATGAGGTCGAGCCTTAGGTCACTGATAACCTGAGCTTCGCCAAACTTTGTTTGAGCACCGCGGCAATTAGAGGGAGTGCATCCTGAGGTTGCTGCAGTGATGGAACAGCAGGAAGAAGCGCTGGTCATTTTGTAAATTCCGAACCCCGCGCCCAATAGGACAGATGCGCCGATGATGAGTTTTGTTAATCCGAATTTCATTCTTATGTGTTTTTGATTATGGAATGGTTGCTGTTGTTGCTATGGTTGCTATTGTTGCTGTGGTTGGTACAAATTTTCAAAATTTATAATGATGAAGCCAGGGCTTGAGGGGCGTTTAACAGGTGAATAACAACTTGCTAACAAGTAGATCACAAGTTGTAAACCGGGCTTAACCTAAGTCGTACACTCCTGATCTATTTGTTAATTTAGCCTTGGAAAGGGTCCATTTCCCTTCGACCGCACCTTGGTCATGCGTCAATTGGAGTTTTTGCCATGATTTTGGGACTGGTTAACAACTCATTAACAATTATTGAAAGTTGATTAACAAGGAATACATGGGGATTTTCTAAATTTGTGCCCTGTGTTCATTCATTAACTAAAATCAAAAGGAATATGCTTAGACGTGTTCAAACTTGGACCTTGGCTTTATTGGCTGTAGGTTTGATGGTTAGCTGCCAGAATGCAAACAAAGACATTCGTGATGCTGCCCGCGAAAATGTAACCAATGCTCCTGTTCAGCCTGCTACTCCCAACAGTACTGTGCAGAATGCAGCGGAACCTGCCGCTCCAACTGGTCCTACTACAACCGTATCTTTTGCAGAAACTACATTTGACTTCGGTACGATCGACGAGGGAGAGAAAGTATCCCATGTTTACAAATTTACCAACACCGGAAATGAGCCTTTGATCTTGAGCAATGCCAAAGGAAGTTGTGGATGTACGGTTCCTTCTTGGCCAAGAGAACCCATTGCACCGGGTGAAGATGCTGAGATTCTGGTTGAGTTCAACAGTAAGAACAAGAGTGGTAAAAAGAATCAGAAAGTAACCATTACTGCGAATACCAACCCACCGGAAACATTCATCTATTTGACTGGTACTGTAAATAAAGATGAATCTAATCCGGCTACTTCACCAACCATTCAGGTGAATAACTAATAGCTATTCGCTGAGCTTCCCAAGGGAAGCGGTGAAAAGAAAAAGCCTGTAAACGCTGTTGTTTACGGGCTTTTTCTATAGTAGTTAATTGTTTTCACTTAAAGTTACTTTCATGAAAAAGGCATTTCCAATCCTCCTGCCTTTGATCTTATGTTTGGCTGGTTGCGCCGACGACCATGCCTTCCGGGAAGTGGTCACGCTAAATGACAAAATAGACAATAATCTGAGTAATGCCAGCGTCCGGGAAGTGCTGTTGCCAGAAGATACGATGAAGTTGTATCCACACCGCACGGTCTATTTCCAGACCGGCCGCTCCTTTCAACCGATCAATCTAAGAGCGGGGGATGTGTCTTGGGACCGTAAAAAATTCAGGATTGGATTGATGGATCTGAACAGCAATGGCATCTACAACGAGGTTGGTATTGATAAAATGGTGTTGTGTCCGAATGGAGTAGGAGGGATGATCTTGAGTTCGTCCGGAAGCAAATTTGACGGCTACTTACGCTATCGGACCTTTTTTAAAGTAGACCGCGATCGCTATGAACTGATCGAAATTGATCCAGGAGGAGAACAACTCACCATTCAAAAAGTACCGGATCATACGGTCGTTTCGGCCGCGGCGTCGTTTTACACTTTTTTGCCCAATATTTTAGTGGAGGACACCACTGGAGTGCGCATCCCGCTTCGATCTTGCCGACCGGAAAACGAATCACTGGAGATCTTTATCTGGAGCCTGGGCCCGCATCAAGGAGCCATTATTAAGGAATTGAATGAACGATATGTAAAAGAAGGGCCTTTCAACATAGTTGGGATAAATATGTTAGATACGAAAGAACGGGTAAAGACCTTTGTTCGCAACAACAATATCAAAATTCCTTGCTATTTTGCCATTGAAGATACCTGCGAGGAATTAGGGTGTTTTGCGGCCTTGCCCTTTGCTTTGCGCATTGATGATCGAGGCCGGATCGTTGAACACGGCATTCGCAGGGGGGATTTTGGTTGGAACCGGATTACGACGGAAGCCAGAGCTAGGTCTGACCAATAGAACATTGTAGACAACTTTTTTCAAGGGATACACATGAGTATAAAAAATTATTTGTCGCTCGTTAAATTTAGCCATACGATTTTTGCCCTGCCGTTTGCATTGGTGGGGTTCTTCCTTTCGCTACATCACCAGGGCAAGCTCATGGATTGGCGACTACTGGTTTTGGTATTGCTCGCAATGGTTTTTGCTCGTAGTGCAGCAATGGCATTCAATCGCTACCTTGATCGCGATATCGATGCCCAAAATCAGAGAACAAGGGGAAGGGAAATCCCCGCGGGGATCATCAAGCCCGCTTCCGCACTGATTTTTGTCGTAGTCAACTCCCTGCTGTTCATTGGTGTCACTTATCTCATTAACCCTTTGTGTTTCGCACTGTCTCCCATTGCGCTCCTCGTCGTTTTGGGATATAGTTATACGAAGCGATTCACCGCTTTTTGTCACTTTGTTTTGGGGCTAGGGCTTTCTTTGGCGCCCATTGGGGCGTATCTTGCGGGGGGTGGCGGGTTTGACCTGTTACCACTTTTGTACTCTTTTGCGGTATTGTTTTGGGTGGCGGGATTTGATATTATCTACGCGCTGCAGGACGATAATTTTGACAAATCTTTGTCACTGTACTCCATACCGGTGGCCTTGGGCCGGGATCATGCGTTGCGCTTATCCTCTTTCTTGCATCTGATCTGCGCAGCGTTGATCGCCGTGGCGGCATATCAGCTAAATATACTCTATCCTTCCTTTGGCTGGTTGAATTGGACGGCAGCGACTCTTTTTATTGCTCTTTTATTGTATCAGCACCTGATCGTAAAACCCAATGATTTGAGCAGGGTAAATCTGGCTTTCTTTACAACCAACGGCGTGGCCAGTTTGCTTTTTGGAACGATCTTGATCCTGGACATCTATTTTTAATCACAATTTTAACCTCTCATTAATCCTCAGTTCACGTGTAGCCGGTAACTTGGACCTCGATAATTGTTCATTGCTTCACAGAACAAAACCTATCTTACTTTTATGCAATTAGCCAACCATCACGCACATTCCTGTTATAGCGACGGAAGACTTACACCTTTGGATTATTTAGAAAATGCATTGAGTCAAGGACTTATGACTTATGGCTTTTCGGATCATGCCCCCATTGATTACGAAGGGATTGGGGCTATGACCGCGGAACAGTTGCCCGAATATCTACGGGAGGTCGATCGTCTGAAGGAGGACTACCGCGCAAAGATCGAAATATATAAGGGGTTAGAGGTGGATTACATTCCGGATGTCATATCTATGAAGAGCCAGCACATTGTTGATGCCGAATTGGACTATTTGATTGGAGCAGTCCATTTCGTTGGTAATTTTCCGGGCGGCACGCCCTTTAGTTTTGAGCATTCTATCGAAAACTTCGAGCGAGGAATTTTGGAGATCTATGCGGGAGATATCAAGCAAATGCTGAGAACGTATTATGGATTGATCCAGGATATGGTGAGACTATACGAACCGGATATCGTAGCGCATCTGGATAGGATCAAGAAATGGAACAACAATGAGAAGTACTTTTCAGAGAAAGCCGACTGGTATCAGAATGAGATCATTGAGACCCTAGAGGTCATTGCCAGTACCAATTGTATCTTGGAGGTCAATACCAAGGGCTATTACCGGAATGAAACGCTGGAGCCGTATCCCGGTAAGTGGGCCTTGCGACAAGCCCGAGATATGGAGATTCCCGTACATTTGTCCTCTGATGCCCATCATCCGGACGACATAACGAAAGGTTTTGTTTATGGTGTGGAAATGCTGAAAGAAGTCGGTTACAAAACTTATCATATCTTGAGAGAAGGGACGTGGCAACCGCAGCCATTTTTGGAACGGAAAGTCTATCCCGTTTAACCATTATTGATCTATCATACCTCCTGTAACTATGAGAACCACAACCTTTTTATCAGTTTTTTGGCTAGCCGCACTCTTAAGCTGCTCGGCCCCAGTAGAGCAAAACGAAACCCTATCTGCCGATGGCACCCATCAATATTGGCAAAGTGAGCTGAAGCCTTTTTACCACGGAGTTGCCTCCGGCGATCCTTTGGCCGATCGCGTAATTATCTGGACACGAGTAACCCCGGTTGAACCAGGGGAGACAATGGTCAAATGGTCTCTCGCCACCGATGAGGAGATGGAAAATGTAGTACAAAGCGGCGAAAAACAGACGGATGAGACACGCGACTTTACCGTCAAGGTGGATGTGACGGAATTGACGCCGGCTACTTTCTACTACTATCGGTTTGCGGTGGGAAATGCTCAATCTCCGGTCGGAAGAACGAAAACAGCTCCGGCATCCGAGGTCGATCAATTGAAATTTGCCATCGTAAGCTGCAGCAATTTTGAAGCGGGCTATTTCAATGGTTTTGCCCGAATCGGCGAGATGGATGACATCGACGCCGTCCTTCATTTGGGTGATTACATTTATGAATACGAACCGGGAAGATATGGAGATACCAGCCTGAAACGCTTTCACTTGCCCGCCAAGGAGATAGTGGCCCTGTCTGATTATAGGACGCGTTACTCGCAATATCGTTTAGATCCCGATTTTCAAAGGGCCCATCAACAACATCCATTCATAACGATTTGGGATGATCACGAAATTGCCAATAACTCCTATCAAACGGGGGCGGAAAATCACCAGCCGGAATCGGAAGGCAATTATCAAGACCGCAAGGCGGCGGCTAGACAAGCATATTACGAATGGTTGCCGGTCAGGGAATCAGATGGACAGCAATTGTACCGGACCATCCGATACGGTGATATGGCCGACCTGATCATGTTGGATGAGCGACTAGCCGGCCGGAGTGCTCAGGTAGATAGTTTTACCCACCCGGATTACAATGCTGCTGACCGTTCCATGCTGGGGGGAGACCAATTGACCTGGTTTAAAGGCCAGCTACAGAGTTCTAAAGCCGTCTGGAAGGTCATTGGCAATCAGGTCATTTTTTCCGGTGTGGATCTTTCGATGACCCGTCCGAATAACCCCGTTAATCTGGATGCCTGGGATGGTTATCCGGTAGAAAAACAGCATATTATTGATTTTCTGAAAAACGAAGCGATTTCGGATGTGATTTTTGTGACTGGAGATACACACATGTCTTGGGCTTATGAAGTGCCGGAATCCATTGAAGCTTATCGGCGAGATAGTACGGCAACGGTTGCGGTCGAGTTTGGTACAACGAGTATTACTTCGGCTAATTTGGATGAGCGAATGCATCCGGACACCGTTCGGCTGTTGGAACAACGTCTTCAATTCGGAGGACACAATCCGCATCTGAAGTACACCAATATGAGGGATCACGGTTACCTGCTGCTGACGCTGGATAGGGAATCGGCCTTGGCCGATTGGCGCTATGTAGAAACCGTAGCGAAGCGAAGCAGCGTTGAACGCAGTGGGAAGCAAATGCGACTTAGTCGTTCTTCTCATGAGCTCGAATAAAAGTAGATTCTGTGCGGAAATACCTGATGTCTTTATGGATAGTGAGTACGTTGCTTCTGCTTTGGAAGATGGTAATCTGCTGGGTGAACGATGGAGCCATGGATAATTGATGAGGGCGAGATGGGCTTAATTTCAGGTCTCCCGAATAGAATCCGGAGACCTGAAATGATGTACCTTGGGGCATTCGATTAGATGTCCTTGAAAGACGTACCGATCGCCAACAGACCGAAACCTACCAGCAGGAACCAAAAATTTTGGTTGGACACCCCGTCAATTGCTACGAATTCAGCTAAGGTACCTAATCCGCCGGCAATAAGTGCGATGATCCAAAGAGATTTGTTTGGTGCATTGGGAACTCTTGTCTTTGCCATGATTTCTCGATTTAGTTTTATAAAAAATGGTTAATGCAAAGATCGGAGTGATCTTCTGGCCGGGTGCCTACTCTTGTTGCAATTTGGAGGATTATTGTTGCATGGAGGGGCTTTGTCGTAAAACAATTCGTAGATCTCTGCGTTGATATAAGAAGAATGCAGGTTTCATCATTACCTACCGGTTTATTTCCACATCAGGCTTGGTCATATCCCGAATGACTTGCTTTTTGGTTTCAACCTCCTTTCAGACCATTTCAACCTTCCGCCTGAAATTTTTTTCCTCCGGGCACTTAATTCGTGTCCTGAAGTTGTGATTGCATAAATTTTAAGAAGTATATATGTTGATATTGAATCGTAAAGATGGAGAAAATATTGATCGCTTATTGAAAAGGTATAAGCAAAAGCACCGGCGCACTAAATTAAGGGATGAGTTGCGTCGCCGAAAGCAGTATACCAAACCTTCAGTTAAACGTCGGAACGAAATCCTCAAGGCGGCTTATATCTCCAAAAAACAGGCGGAGAACAGCTAGAAGTTTAAACTTTTTCGTGGACCAGACAATCTGCACAGGTGCCCGAGAGGATCAAATTGGTTTCACTAATGTTGTAGCCCTGCGGTACATTAGGAATATTTGGAGTTGGCACATGTTCTAAGCATGTAGTTTTTTCGCAGGTCGTGCAGTGAAAATGAGCGTGATTGTCTTCGTGGTTGTGCTCCGTGCAATGATCCTCACACAGAGCGTATTTTGGGTGATTGGTACCGTCTACCGCTTCGTGGATAATACCCTTTTCTTCGAAGGCCTTCAAAGTCCGGTAAAGGGTAATGCGATCCAATTCTTCCGTTCCCCCTCTCTCTTTTTTAAATGCAGCTTTTATTGCTGGCAAAGAAAGGGCAGTTTCACTTTTCAAGAAAAGATCGAGGATCTGGATTCTTATTTCGGTTCGGCTGAGCCCGTTTGCCTTTAATATTTGCAACGTTTTATTCATGCTGGGTTGCTGTTGTGACTATGGTTTCTGTGGATACTGTAGCAACAAAAGTAACAAAAGAAGCCATAGTCACCATAACATTTGCGGTCTAAATGTAACGTGCCCGGTAAATTCCGGCGTCTTCGGTGGGTGCTGTTTCTAGGAGTTCCGATTTTGGTTGGTACGTTCCCAATCAATCTCCAAAGTTTCAGGTTGGATCACCACGCCGTATTCCTTTTCCGCCGCGTCGATTGATACATAACCTTGTATTACATCGTCTAAAACCCGGTCCGCCGCTCTTTCTTTGGGCGGATAAAATCCACCACCACCTGGCAATTGAAGTTGAATGCGCTGACCCGGCAAAAGATAGTAACGGTCTTTGGGGTGAAGTACTGCTCCGGTTGAAAGGGATACATGGCCAAGAGCACCATTTTTGCCCCCGTGATAACCCCGTGCGGGAAACTTGGTGCGATCGTACATACAGGAATGCAGGACAGGCCGACCAGTAGTGGTTTCCAATTCCATTGCTTGGCCCAGACCACCGCGAAACTTACCAGCGCCGCCGGAATCGATGACCAGGGTCCGCTTATGCATGATGATGGGCGCGACCGATTCGATGATCTCGGCAGGAACGCCGGTAATTCCACTGGGAAATGCCGTGGCGGACAACCCGTCCTGGTTGGATCGTGCCCCCATTCCACCCGCAGAAAAGTAGATGTAGGCGAACAAGTCTCCGTCGTCGTTCAATGTTCCTTCCAGCATGGTATTCCACAGGCCTGCTGCTCCATCGGCAATGACCTGGTCCGGTATGATTTTGGAAAGACATTCCAATACCGGTTGGGAGACGAAATGACCAATCAAGTGTCGGGCCCCAACCGGAGCGGGCGGCCGGCAATTGACAATACAGCCTTCTGGTGCGGTTACCCGAATTCGACGAAAGGCACCGTGATTATTGGGGATATTGGGTGCGATGGCGGCCATTAGGGGATAAGTGGTGTAGGCTTGCGTATAGTTGAGGACGACATTGATGCCCCGGTTTACCTGGGATGATGTGCCGGTATAGTCCACTTCGATGAATCCATCTTTGATCGATAACTGGCAGCAAATGGTCACGGGGTCGTCGAAGCCATCGATCTGGACTTCGCTTCGCCATTGTCCATCCGGAAGATCGGAAATGGCTTTGGCAAGCGCTTGTTCGGTGCGATCGAGTAGGAGAGAGGCCAAGACGGAAAGGTTTTTCAAACGGTATTCTTCCATCATTTCGATCAGCTTGCGCGCGCCAACCAGGTTCCCGGCATGCTGGGCATGGATGTCGCCGATAACCGGGCCGGGCACGCGGACATTTTTTCGGATAATGGCAAATAAGGTTTCGTTGGGGCGGCCGGCCGAGAATAACTTCATTAATGGAATTTGAAGACCTTCCTCATAGAGTTCCTTGGCGCTTGCGCCCATCGTTAAACCGCCGATATCGGTTGCGTGACATGTGGAGGCAAACCAACCAATGCCCTTTCCGCGATAGAAGACAGGTGTAACAATGGTTAAATCGAACAAGTGTCCGGATGCTTCCCACGGGTCGTTCGTGATCAAGGTATCTCCCTCTTCCAAGCTCTGAATGGGATGCTTTTTCACGACGTGATTACGAACGCAATTGGCCATGGTATTAATATGGCCGGGCGTACCGGTGACCGCTTGCGCCAACATGTTTCCTTCGGCATCAAATACGCCGGCAGAAAGATCTCCCGCCTCGCGCACAACGGTTGTGAAAGACGCATGAATCAGTGCTGCCGCCTGTTCATTGACGATGGAGATCAATCTGTTCCAGAGCACTTCAAGGGTAATTGGATCTATCATAAGGTTCTATTTCCGGGCTGAGACGCCCTTTCTAAAACTAGGCACCGGCTGGTGTCGACTCTAAGATTCCAACCGGGCCGAACAACCGTCGTGCTTTCATCTTCTTCAATGATCAAGGGGCCGGGTTGTTGAAAACCGATGGGGAGCTGGTACCGTTGATATACGGCCACTTGGATGGCTCCTACGGCGGGGTCGAAAACAGCGGTACGTCGATGGTGGTCCATGCTATTAGGGAGCGCATTGCCAATGAGTTTGACCCCAGAAACATCTAGTTGGGGGCCATTGACAACTACGCGCCAATTCACGGCTTCGATGGCTACGCCTTCGCACAAGTTGCCATAGAAGTCTCGGTAGGCAATTTCAAAAGAAAGGCGCGCCTCCTCGATGGTGTGGCGGTTGACGGGGCCAGGTTTGAGTGCTACCCGGATTTCATAACCTTGTCCCTGATAGCGCAAGTCTACGCTCCGCAAAACCTGTATGTCTGATTGTGGAATGCCTGCCGAAAGAACGATGGTGTGACCTTCTTTTTCCAACTTATCCAGCATGGTGTTAATGGTGAGCAGAGAGAGCGTGTACAGTGGGGCGATGTGCGTTCGGGTGAAGTCAAAAGAGATGGGGGCAAGCAGAAAACCGAAAGCCGATCCAACTCCAGCTAAAGGCGGGATAATTAGGGTCTTAAGGTTTAGTTTTTCCGCAACGCCGCAAGCGTGGACCGGTCCGGCGCCACCCGTAGCAACCATGGCGTGTTCCCGTATGTCGAGGCCCCGTTCGGCGGCATGCACTCTGGCCGCCGCCGCCATATTTTCGTTGACCAAGTCGTGAATTCCCATAGCAAGCCGGAGAGCGGAGAGGCCAAAAGCCTGGCCGAGCTGGTGATAAGCTTTTTGAGCGGCCTCTTTATTTAGTTGAATGGAGCCGCCGGCGAAAGAGTCGGGGTTCAAGAATCCAAGCAGCAAGTCCGCATCGGTCACAGTGGGTTCCTTTCCTCCCAGGTTGTAACAAGCGGGGCCGGGAGAGGAGCCGGCACTTTGCGGGCCAACTTTAGGTAGACCTAAATCGTTGATGCCGGCAATGGATCCGCCGCCGGCACCGATTTCGATCAAGTGAATCATAGGAACCAAGAGGGGAAGGCCACTGCCTTTCTTAAAGCGGTGTACCGGTGCAACCTCCGATTGGTGAGTGATGTCAAAATTCCCCTTATTGCTGAGGACGGCCTTGGCCGTTGTACCCCCCATATCGAATGCGAGTACGTCTTTATAGCCCAATCGATTGCCCCAATAGGCTCCGGCGAGAGCGCCACCGGCCGGGCCCGACTCTACCAGTCGGACGGGGAATTCGATGGCAGTTTCGGTAGTACAGGTACCACCATTGGAAAGCATAATGTGAAGCGGGGCGTGAATGTGTTGCCCTTTGAGTCCATTAGCCAGGTTTTGCAGGTATTTTTGAGTCAAGGGTCGGACATAAGCGTTGGCTACTGCGGTGGAGGTGCGCGGGTATTCCCGGATTGCCGGCGCCACCTGATGGGAAAGCGTAATGGACATTTCCGGCAACCGGCGGGATATGATGTCGGCAGCGGCTAATTCGTGAACGGGATTGGTGAAAGCGTGGAGAAAGGAGATGGCAATGGATTGCACAGTTTCTTTTTTCAGAAACAGACAGACTTCTTCCAGTTCGGTGGTGTTCAGTTTCTGGATCGGTTGCCCACTGGCGTGTATTCGTTCGGAAACCTCCAATCGCCATCTTCTCTCGACTAAAGGCTTGGGTTTGACCAAGGCAAGGTCATAAATGTCGTACCGCCCTTCATTGCCAATTTCTAATGCATCTCTGAACCCTCGGGTAGTCAGAAGTGCTGTTTTGGCGCCGCGTCGTTCAATGAGGGCATTGGTGACCAAGGTAGTGCCGTGAATGACACGTTCGATATCGTCGGCGTGAATCGATTCGTTTGCCAGCAACTTGGATACACCCGCTAAAACTGCTTTAGCCGGGTCGGGGTAACTTGTCAGTACTTTTCCAACCCTTACGTGGCCTTCTTTGAGATCATAAAGGACAAGGTCGGTAAAGGTCCCTCCAATGTCGATGGACAATATTTGGGCATTATTCGACATGGTGTTGCGATTCTAGTAGCACAAGACGAATTTAATCGGATCGCAATATAGGCATAGTTGGCAGGACTGATGACTATTGTACAATTAACTTTCCCTGCTCAATGACGGAAGACTTATCTTTCAGGCGGTAAAAATACATGCCGGCCACGAGGTCTTTTCGATCTAAGACCAATCTTTGTTCCGTGAAATTGATGCTGCGAAGCAAGGATCCGTTGGGGTGAAAGACTTCCAAAACGAAGTCCGGCTTCCGGACTGCTTGGATTTCAAAGACCGTTTCATTAGAAAAGGGGTTGGGGTATACTTGAAGAAAATGTTCCTGTGCCGAAAATTCATCCAGGGAAGTGGTAAGTACATCGACGGAGATCAAGACGGTGCTGTCACAGCCATTGATGGCGGAGAATACCTCCGTCCAGGAGGTATCGGCGGTGATGGTCACATTTCTGTAGCGCTCTCCGGCATTAATGGTCGTATCGATCGAGGATTCCTTTTTTTCCAGGGTAATGATGGCGAGCGTTTCCGTGCTATCGCAAGGCAGGAAGCGATCTAAGGAACTGTAAAGCATGGTTTCGGTACCGGGCGCTCCGCCCTCGTAGATTTGTCCATCCCTAACGATGCGTTCCCCCTCACAGATATACAGGGTATCGCTGATCAATGTAGTGAAGCAGGTTTCGGTCGAGCAAAAAATGACATCAGAAGGGGCGGCACCACAGGCGTTGGCAGCTTCGGGGCGGACCATGATCTCCACCGTTTCCCCCTGCAGCAGATCCGTTTGGGTGAATGATAACTGGTTGGTAGATACCGAGGGCTCGGGAGCCATCAGATTTCTGGTGATCTGATAAGTAAATTGAGTGGCGGAGGGGTGACTCCAATCGAAAGTAATCAATGAAAGATCGGTGTCTCCACAGGAAATGGTCGGTTGGGGAAGGGTCTCGACTATAGTAAAGGCTGCTTCTGCTGTGGTGCTACAGCCGCGGTCATCGGTTGCGGTATAACGGATGGAGTGGTTGCCCGCACCCAATTGAGCGGGCATAATCATTCCGGTTGGAGAAGCGGCACCGCTAAAGGTTCCGCCGACTGGATTTCCGGCGAGTTGAACAGCATCGTTGCTGATGCAGTATTCATTTTGCAAGCCAGAGATCATTGGTGCCGTTCCGTTTTGCAATCCCAGGTCCTCCAATATCCAAAGATCATTCAAAAGTGTTCCACTCGAATTACTGCCCGCAAAGACGAGGATCTGTTGTTGGCAAGGCAGGAAAATGCCGCAATGGCCATCACGGGCAGATGGGCCGTTGTCGATGTTTAGTTGCGTCCAAGAATTGTCGGAAAGGGAAAATTCCCAAAGATCATCTAAAACGCCGGAGGAGCTGCCTTGGCCGGCACCATTGCCACCGAAAACGATCAATCGATCCTCTCCAATGTAATTGACAGAAGACCATAGGCGTCCGGGAGGAGAAGAGTTGGGAGTCAGTTCGGTCCAGGTTCCTGCATTGAAATCAAAAGACCAGATATCTTCCAGGGGGCCGCCGCTCTGACCACCGTACATGATCATCTTCCCCTGATCGTCGATCAAAGAACTTCGATGTAGGCACCGTTGAACGGGGTGTGGAGAAGGCTGTAGGTCGGTCCAGGAATTGTCATCCAGATCGAATGCCCAGGTGTCGTCCTGCCGGCTTCCGACGGATGCGAAACCAGCAAAGACAATCAATTGATTGGTATTCACATCCAGAGCTGCGACGGTTCCATACCGTTTGGATGGTTGCCCTCCACCATCACTATTGGAGCTGAGTTCCTGCCAGGTGCCATTGTCGAAATCAAAGCTCCAAATGTCATTGGCTAGTCCTTCGGTGCCCTGACCGGAATAGACAATCATTCGATTATTGGCTTCGTCGTAAATGGCATTAGGCGTATGTCTTGGAAAAGGTTTGGAACCGGAAGTGCTGATCTCGGTCCAGGTATAAGTGGCCAGGTCTAATTTCCATAAATCATTTACAAAACCGTCATTGGTGAACCCACCGAAAACAACGATGGAATGATCTGAACTATTGTAGATCGCGGCGGCGTTGTTACGAGCCGGCAACGAATTGTTGGTTGGTACCGGCGTCCATTTCTGAGCAATGACATAGTGGCTGCTTATCAGCAATAAAGTGCAGAAAATCAGGGAAAAGTAATAATGGTAGCGACTGTTCATGGAATGATGGCTTTATGTGAGATACTTAAGCCAAATATTAAACTTTTTCTACTTTAATGCAAAAAAGATGAGCAGGAAAGTAAAACCAGGTGGATCGACACCCCCTTTGTTAGATGCCGATGCCAGATCGTCAATAGCTTAGGAAGCTATTGAAAATCTTTCCCTGGATCTTCGAGCTGTTAAATTTTCTGTCATCTTGAGCCGCTAACAGCTTCTTACAATTGCATTCTAAAAACTCTTGCGGGAAGCAGTAGTGATATTCGCCGGTTGATCTATTTCCCGGGAGCGATGATCTCAACCGGATGGGGCTTCAATTCCCAAAGGGTTATTTTTCGGCTTCTGAAATTAATGGAGACGAAAAACTGGCGCAAAAATTCGTAGCCAACGATTCCGTCTAACTGGGTGCCGGACAGATTTCGATTGATGTTATTCATGTCGGTGAACAGCGTTTTCATGGGGCGGCAATAAAGAGAACCCACTTTGACATCGCGAAGGTAGCCCGATGGAACAATTCTGATCTTCTTGCCAATGCCTCTGAAAGCCGCAACCTCTTCGGGGGTGAGGTTGTTGAATAATGCCTGAAAGGTCTTGTTGGCCAATAGGTTAGATTCAGCACCGGTATCTAGCCCTAATTTTAGGCCGTGTCCTTCGACGTCGATGTTTAAAATCGGCATTCCACCTTTCATGCGGAAGGGGATGACGGTGCGCGGCAAGGCACTCAAATGAGCATACCAAGTATCTGCGCTTCGATTTACTCTTTTGATTTGCAGAGTGTTGTTTTGAAGATCCAAAAGCAGCTCGTGTCGCCAAAACAGGTGACTGCCAAGTAGGCCTAAGATTTTCACACCTTTGGTTTTTTCGATGTATTCCAGGGAAAGAATGGCAGCCTGTTGACGGCTCCAGGAGAGGTCGCCCAGTGCGAATTTGACCCATTTCGTCTCCAGGTTAGTGGTGCCGTCAGAAATGCCGGTAACCGTCAAATCACTATTGACTTTACCTTTGAAATAACGACTGTTTAAGACCAGGGCAGAAGCGCCGGTATCCAATACAAACCACCCTCTTTGGTGGTCGGCCTTTCCTTCCACCAATATCAGGTTACCTACTAGTTGTATGGGCAATGCAACGACAGTCTGTTCGGCTTTCACGATAGCGCAAACCAACAGTGCCATGAATAGGCCAATCATTGGCTTCATAGTACTCTGTTTTATAAGCTAAAATTGAGTCGGAGCGCTATAGATTCAACTTGGATTGGAACGTCTTGACAACTGTAGAAGTAATGTTAGGAAGATTGTCTGGTAGGAGCGTTCAGTATAATGGGAGAAAGATACATAATAAAAATTCTAAATTCAAGGTGGCGATCCAAAACTACCCGTTTAGGTAGGATGCTTCTAGGATGCGTTTGACCAACGCTGCCGTCAGCTTTCTAGACCCCGCTTTTTCCCGGACCTTGTCGAACGCAAAGCGAAAGTCACAACCTTCTTGCCAGCGACTGCACCCATATGCTTTCTTGCCTTTGAGTACTTGACCAACCTTACATTTGGGGCAAGCTAGGATTTTTTTTGTAGATTTTTTTTCCTCAGATAAAATTTTCTCACCAGAGTTTTCAAACCGGAGCACGTAGGCGTTATCGAACCTCAATCGCCCGTTTACTTTAATGCTGTTTTCTTGAAAGCCTTTCAACTGAATGGTCGCACCGTGTCGAATCAATCTAAGCATTTGTTTTAGGGGGATCTTTTTGTTCATAAATTTAAATGGAATGCGGAAATCGCAACCCTCTTTCCATTGGCTGCAGCCATAAGCCGTTTTGCCCTTTAGCAGTGATCCGGTGTTGCATTTTGGGCAAGTGAGGCCGGCGACTGCAACTTGTTTGGGAGATTGTTTGGGGGTGGGAGAGGAGGTAGAACCGCTCTTGGATTGGGAGGATTGATGGGATATGCGACGACGGGCAGGCATTTTCCTGACTTCTGTAACCAACTTGTCAACCATGGCTTTCATGTCGCTGATGAATTGTTGGGCCTGGTGACTTCCGGATTCGATTTCGCGCAATTTCTTTTCCCATTGCCCGGTTAATTCAGCCGACTTTAATAGTTCATTGTCGATCGTATCGATGAGCTGAATGCCGGTTTCGGTAGCCATGATGAGTTTCTTCTTGCGGCGGATGTACCGGCGCTTGAAGAGGGTTTCGATAATGTTGGCACGGGTAGAAGGGCGTCCGATCCCGTTGGCTTTCATCAACTCGCGCAACTCTTCATCGTCTACTTTTTTGCCGGCAGTTTCCATTGCTCTCAGCAGGGTAGCTTCTGTGTAATGTTTAGGTGGTTGGGTGATCTTTTCAACCAGAGTAGGGGAGTGGGGACCGGTTTCTCCCTTGGTAAAGGCAGGCAGGATTTTGTCTTCTTCCTTCTTGTCTTTTTCGCTGTTGTCATCCTTTTTTGTTTTCGGAAAGAGGACGCGCCATCCGGGTTCCAGGATCTCCTTGCCCGTGGCTTTGAATTGAACTTTCTCTACCTCGCCCAGAACAGTAGTATTTGCAACGATGCAGTCCGGGTAGAAGGCGGCAATGAAACGCCGGGTAATGGAATCGTAGACTTGTTGTTCCTGAAGCGGCAAACTTTTCTGTACTCCCGTTGGGATAATAGCATGGTGATCGGTTACCTTCTTGTCGTTGAAAACTTTGGCTGATTTCCTGATCGGCTGCCCCAGGAGGGATTGTGTGAATTGACTGTAGTTGCTCAGGTTGGCAAGTATGCCGGCAATCTTTGGGTAGAGATCGTTTGGAAGATAGGTCGTATCGACGCGTGGATAGGTCACCACTTTTTGCTCATAAAGCTTTTGGACAATCTTGAGTGTTTGATCCGCAGAAAAGCCAAAACGCTTATTGCAATGCACTTGGAGACTGGTTAGGTCAAATAACCTCGGAGGATATTCGCGCCCTTTCTTCTTTTCGAAAGAGATGATCGTAAAAGGTTTGTCCTGGATCAATTCCAGGAGGGTTTGTCCGTCTTCTCGTTTTGCGAATCGGCCCTTGGTGCAGTTGAAAACTACTTTGCGGTAAAGCGTTTGCAATTCCCAAAAGGGCTCCGGTACAAAGTTCTCGATTTCTTTGTAACGCAGTGCCAGCATTGCCAGCGTAGGGGTTTGGACGCGGCCGATCGACAGCACCTGTTTGTAGCCACCAAACTTCAACGTATAGAGCCGCGTGGCATTCATCCCTAAAAGCCAATCGCCAATGGCTCTCGAACTACCGGCGTAGTAGAGATTATCGTAATGTTGTGAAGGCTTTAGATTGCGAAACCCATCTCTAATGGCCTGCGCGGTCAGGGAGGAGATCCAAAGACGAAGTACCGGTCCGGTGTAATTCGCTTCTTTTAATACCCATCTTTGGATGAGTTCGCCTTCTTGTCCGGCATCTCCGCAATTGATAACAGTTTCGGCGTTTTTGCATAATTTCTTGATTACCGAAAACTGCTTTTTAACACCTTGATTTTTAATGAGCTTGGTTTCGAATCGTTCCGGAACGATGGGGAGGGTATTCAAGTCCCATTTCTTTAGATGAGGCTGATAGTCTTCCGGCATCTTCAGCGTGCAAAAATGACCGAAAGTCCAGGTCACTTGATAGCCATTGCCCTCCAGGTATCCGTCTTTCTTGCTTTTAGCTCCCAATATCATGGCGACCTCCCGCGCCACGCTTGGTTTTTCTGCTATACAAACTTTCATTCCAGCAAATTAAGGCATTTCTGAAGCATTCAGATCCATGTGAAAAATTTTTTTACTCATTTGAAATTTTCTTAACTGGTAAAAATTATATACTCCTGACAGTACTAGGTGAATTTTGCAGTATATTGTGCCAACTTTTCACGACAGCAATTCAATCGGAATGATAAATCAACTTAAGCTTTTCCTCTTCGGCGTATTTCTCCTTTATTTTTCTGCGGCTTTGGCGCAAGATAAACAGCAACTTTCCTTTGAAAATTTCTCCAGTTGGAACCGGATTGAAAATAAGGCCATATCTCCGGATGGGCAATGGATCAGTTTTGCTTTGGAGCCGGTGAAAGGCGACCCGGTATTGACCATTTACAAAGGGGCTACTGCGGAATCGGTTGACTATCCGCGAGCCGGAAGTGCCAGATTTACGGCAGATAGTAGATTTGCCGTTTTTAAAATTAAACCGGCAATGGATACCATCAATCGATTGAAGCGAGAGCGGGTAGAGGAGGACCAATGGCCGGTGGATACCCTTGTCATTATGGACCTGGCATCGGGAAGTTCGGAAAAGATTCCGGGGGTAGAAGATCTGGCGGTCCCGAAGGAGTGGTCAGGATGGTTGGCGTATACTTTAAAAACGAAAAGGGACCAGGATTCTCTTATTGTCTTGCATCTTGCGAGCGGTGAGAAATATGGACTCGCCAATGTCAAGGAAGTGCTTTCGGCTGAAAAGGGAGAAGCCTTTTTAGCCTCTTCGAAAGGAGATGCCGATGGAGCAGGCGCGGGCGTCTACCGATTCGATTGTGCCGACAAAAGATACCAGCCGTTATGGCGCGCAAAGGGCAAATACAAATCTCTCGCCATCAGTAATAGTGGGGAGAAAGCCTGTTTTCTTGCCGATCTAGATACCAGCAAAGCCGAAATCAGGCCTTACGGTCTTTACCATTGGAATGCTGGCGACGAATCAGCAGCACTGATAGTTGGCCAAGGGGATGATTTTCTCTCCGATGAGTTGCTTGTCAGCGAGCATCAGAAACCGACGTATTCCGATGATGAAACCAAGCTTTACTTTGGAACTGCTTCCAAACCGACTTTGCAAGATACTTCTTTACTGGAGGAAGAGATTGTGGAGGTTGAGGTCTGGACTTACAAAGATGCACGGCTGTATCCCCAACAAAAAGTACAGTTGGATCGGGATCGAAAGAAAAGCTTTCTGGCGGTATACCACACCGCAGACCATAAATTGGTACAATTGGGTAGGCCTGCCATTCCAAACGTCGAGTGGGGGAGTGAAGGCAACTCCAAATATGCATTGGGTTATCAGGATGAGGCCTATTATCGACAAGTTTCCTGGGAGGGAGGACCTTCACGAAGGGATGCGTATCTGATCGATACCAAAACCGGAGGAACCACCTTAATTGGAGAAGGGATCCGGGGGCAGGTGCGGCTCTCGCCAATGGGTAGGTATGCTTACTGGTATTCTGTGCTCGACACGGCGTGGTACGCCTACGAAATAGAACGCAAGAAGCTTCGTCAAATCACGAACAATACTGCCGTTGCTTTCTATGATGAATTGAATGATCGCCCAGATTATCCCAGTTCGTACGGAATTGCGGGGTGGACTACCAATGATGACTTCATCATTGTTTACGATCGCTATGACGCATGGTTAATCGATCCGCGGGGTCATTTGAAAGACAATAACATGACCCGAAGTCGGTCTGAGAAAAGAAGGATGAGATACATCAAAAGAGACCCGGAGGAGCGATCGATCGAGGAAGTTGGTCCCATGTTGTTTCATTTTTTTGATGAGAAAAGCAAGGAATCAGGTTACTTGAGCTATAATCTGCATACGGGCACCAAGAAAATACTGCAATCCGGCCCCTTCCTGTACGATCGTAGACCGCTTAAAGCAAAACAATCCAATGAATGGATCTTCACAAAGGAGAGTTTTGTGGACTTTCCCGATGTTTATTACTCGAATGGGCTGACCGCGGCGACGAAGATTAGTAATGCCAATCCGCAACAGGAGGCGTATCGTTGGGGGAGCATTGAGTTGTACAATTGGACATCCTTGGATGGCCAACAACTGTCTGGATTGCTGGTTAAGCCGGAAGGGTTCGACCCCAACAAAAAATATCCTTTGATCGTCAACTTTTACGAACGAAGTTCCGATGGTTTACATCGACATCGTGCTCCTTATCCGGGCCGTTCGACAATCTCTTATTCCTTCTATGCCAGCCGGGGATACCTCATTTTTAATCCGGATGTTCCATACCGCATCGGATATCCCGGCGAAAGTGCTTACAATGCTGTTGTGGCTGGTGTTTCGGCATTGGTGGACGAGGGTTTTGTAGACCGAGCGAACATTGGTGTACAGGGTCACAGCTGGGGAGGCTATCAAATTGCCCATTTGCTGACCAAGACCAATATCTTTAAGTGTGCCGAATCCGGTGCTCCTGTCGTGAATATGATCTCTGCATACGGCGGTATTCGATGGGGATCGGGTTACAGCCGTATGTTTCAATACGAACACACGCAAAGCCGAATTGGCGGCACCCTCTGGGAGAAACCACTGCGTTATCTGGAAAACTCGCCAATCTTTTCCATAGATAAAATTGAAACCCCCGTATTGATCTTACACAATGACAAAGATAGTGCTGTTCCTTGGTATCAGGGCATTGAGTTTTTTGTCGCACTGCGAAGATTAAATAAACCAGCCTGGATGTTGAACTACAACGGAGAACCACACTGGCCAGTGAAGTTGCAAAATCGCATTGACTTTCAAACGCGCATGGCACAGTTTTTTGATCACTATCTAAAGGGAGCGCCAATGCCCGTGTGGATGGATCGGGGAGTTCCTGCCATTGAAAAGGGCATCCGTCAGGGCTTGGAACTAAAACCCTGATTGAAATTCTTAAACGTTCTGTTTACCATGGGGTAGGGGAGCGGAGGATTTCCTTGGATATCAAGTCCAGGATGGCTTCAATTTCTTGTTTGGTTTCCGTGTAGCGATCGTCAAGTGCCCGGGATGCCATCAATTTGAATCCCAGGTTATTCTCGAATTCGATGTCGCGCAACAAACTCCTGGTATCGTTTTCGAATTGGGAATCTTCTAATCCCAGGTTCCTCTGTTCGTTGACCCCGGATACCCTTAGAGCATTGACGATGTTGCCCTTTTTGATGAACAGGTCTTTGATATTGACGCGATAGGATTCGGCGGTAAGTTCTTGATCGCGCAAGAATTCCAGTTTGACATTCCATCCCGCTAATTTGGTTTTAAGTTCGGAATTTCGAATGCCATTCAGGTTACCGGAATTGATCAGTTCCTGAACAACACCGGTACTGGGGTCGTAAATGTTGCTGTTTCCGATCAGTAGTGCCAATTTTTCAGTGAAGATCTTTAGATCAATCCGATATGGACCGGGGCCGGTATAGGCAATGATTTGCTGCGTCTGTTGGTGCAGTAGATTATTTAGATCAATCTCTTTTTGCAATTCTTCGAGATTAACAAGGAATTCTTCCTTGAGTGCCAGTAGATATTCCTGTTCTTTTTCCCTCTTCTTCTGGCTTTCGTTCCAATTGTTGATCTGAAGTGCAATCAAAATGCCCAATACCACTAAAAGGATTTCTCCAATGGCATAGGCGAAATAGTTGGGAGAGACCGCTTGTCTGATCCTTCTGAATATTTTGGGCATGGTTCCATTTTTTTCGAGTGCCTTTCTGGAAGTAATTCTACAAATATTAATGATATTCTCCAAAAACCTCTTACCTTTATTCTACAAATATTAATGATATCATTTATGATTCACAATTTAGGTCACCTGGAAGAGAGTACTTTACTCATCGTGATGATCGCGGAAAAGGAGGATGCCTATGGTGCCGCTATTGCGGAGGCTTATGAGGAGCAAACGGGGCATTCCATTTCAATTCCGGCGATCCATACGGTTTTGAAGCGACTGGAAGCAAAAGGCCTGTTGCGATCCGAAATGGGGGTAGCGACTCCGGAGCGGGGTGGGCGTCGGAAAAGGATCTTTGAGGCAACGCCTTATGGTTATAAAGTCATTGCTCAGATTCGGGAAAACAGAATGCGGCTTTGGTCTTTAATTCCAAAATTAAAAATCTAATTATGCCGGAGAATAAGGCCAAGACCCCGAAATGGGCGAATCGATTTTTGGAATGGTACTGTTCACCGGAACTATTGGACGAGGTTCAGGGTGATTTATACGAGGCGTTTCATCGAAGAGTTAAGCGATACGGTGTGCGTAAAGCCCGCCGTCTGTTCATCAAAGAGGTCCTTTTATTTTGTCGTCCTTCATCTTTCCAATCTCCTTACGGTTCTTCAAATCCAATTAATGTGCACAGTTTATTTTGGAATTATTTTAAGATCGCCTGGCGGAACATCTTGAAAGCGAAGGCCTTTTCGCTCATCAACATGGCCGGTCTCGCTCTTGGTTTGGCAGCTTGTTTACTCATACTTCAATTTGTAAATTTTGAAAGAAGTTATGATCGCTTTCACAAAAATACGGCCGATATCTATCGCGTAAAACTAGACCGCTTATACCCCGATCGACGCGATGAAAGTGCCGGCTGTACTGCTTTTCTCGGGCCTGCCCTCAAGCAGGCCTTTCCCGAGGTACAAGCCTATACGAAGCTTTGGGGCACCAAACACCTGAGCAACATCTTAACCTATGAAGGTCATAACTATCTGGAACAACAATTGTATTATGCGGATGAATCATTCTTTGAAGTGTTTTCCTACGACCTGGTTGCGGGCGACAAGGAGTCCGCATTGACCGAGCCATTTTCGATGGTGTTGACAGAAACCGTTGCCCGAAAAATCTTTGGTGACGCATCGGCGATCGGCCAAACTATTGAATACGCGGGTGGATGGGGCAGACAAGTATATACGGTGACGGGTATTGCGGCGGATAACCCGGCCAACACGCATCTGCAATTTAATTGTTTGATATCCTTTAAAACCCTAGTTGGGCATACCAATGAAGATGCTCATACGAGCACGGGGTGGAATGCCTTTCTCACCTACCTATTGTTGAAACCCGGATCGGATGCATCCGCGCTTGAGGCGAAATTTCCTTCCTTTGTATCGGAGGCATACGCATCGCTATTAGAAGAAGGGGTAGGAGTGGAGCTGTTCCTGCAACCTTTGGCAGACATTCATTTGAAATCGAACATACGGTTTGAGGCCGGTACCAATGGGGATCAAAAAATAGTACGCATCCTGTTGTTTGCCGCGTTGTTTATTTTGGGAATTGCCTGGGTCAATTACGTCAATCTGACCACTGCTAAATCGATGGAGCGGGCCAGGGAAGTAGGCGTTCGCAAAGTGATCGGCGCCGACAAGCGCGATCTTCGGCGGCAATTCATACTCGAGGCTATTCTACTCAATTTGATGAGCTTGTTATTGGCGATTGGCATTGCGGCAATCGTGATGCCATTTCTCAATAAGATGATTGGAACATCCATCGCACCGTTTGCATTGTTGAGCAATCCGCAACTACTTTTGACCATGGCAATCGTCTTTGCCGTTGGTATATTTTCTTCCGGGTTTTATCCGGCTTTCGTTATTTCTTCGTTTTCACCGGCTCATGCTTTAAGTGGAGCGACCTTAAAAATGAAAGGCGTTCTCATACGTAAGGCCCTGGTGGTTTTCCAGTTCGGAGTGTCGATTGTTTTGATCGCGGGCAGCTTCATCGTCTTCCAACAATTAGGCTACATGCTGAACAAAGACATTGGGATGGATACACAGCAAACACTGGTCGTAAAGGGACCGGGCATTTACGACAGTACGTATGAGGCGCGGCTGATCAGTTTTAAGGAGCGCCTAGGCAATCACCCCGCCATTACAAAGGTGACCAATTCTACTGCCATACCAGGTAAAGAGGTGACCTGGGTCAACAACTCCGTACGCTGGACGAAGCAACCGGAAATGAATACCCTATCCATGCCGTTTATCGGGGTCGATTACGACTTCTTCAGCGCCTTTGACCTTCCACTGGTCAGTGGGCGGACCTTTGACCTGAATCATCAAACGGATGGTGATAAACTCGTGTTGACCAAGGCGGCCGCAAAAGTGCTCGGATTTCAAAATCCGGAAGCGGCATTGGATGAAGAGATTACGGATGGCGGACAGACTTACCAGGTGGTGGGCATAGTAGAAGACTATCACCAGGAAGCCCTGAATGCGGATTACCGTCCCATTATCTTTCGCTATATCAAACACGCCCGAAGCTATTATAGCCTGCAATTGGCGAGCGGAGATGCAGAACAAAGCATAGCGTTTGTCAAAGCAGAATGGCAACGCTCCTTTCCCGGCAATCCTTTTTCCTACTTTTTCCTGGATGAATTTTTTGATCGACAATACCAGGCCGATCAATTGTTTGGGCAATTGTTCAGTCTTTTTACCATTCTGGGCATTGTCGTGGCTTGCCTCGGGCTACTTGGCCTTTCCTCCTATTCGATCCGCCGCCGAACGAAGGAAATTGGCATCCGAAAGATCCTGGGGGCCAATATTCGGCAGATCCTCATGCTCATTTCGCGGGAATACCTGGCATTGATTGCTTTGGCCGCACTTCTGGGTACGCCGGTCGCTTACTGGCTTACGAGCCAATGGCTGGCCAATTATGCCTTTGCCATTGAGCTACAGTGGTGGTACTTTGCACTACCTTTTGTGGTGCTGGTCCTGATTACGGTAATCACCATAGGTTTTCATGCACTTAAGGCCGCCATTGCAAATCCGGTTCAGGCACTGCGGTACGAGTAGAACAAGGGAAAGGAATAACAGAAATGTAACTTCGTCGAAAAATCCCCTTCATTAGACAGATTTCTTTTAACATCTTTTTAACAAGGCATTAATTTGCACCATTGTTTCAAAGATCACTTTTCTCAAAATCAAAATCTGTCACTTTATGCAAAAAACGCTGCTGTTTTTCATGACTGCTCTTATTGCAGTGACCTCACTACTACCCACACCCATACAATCGCAAGACCAGCTTCCACCCCTGATCGATCGGGAAATTTTCTTTGGAAATCCGGAAATTTCCAGTGCAAGCCTTTCGCCGGATGGAAAATACATGGCCTTTAGAAAACCGTATCAGGAAGTGATGAACATCTGGGTAAAGAAAACGGAAGAGCCGTTTGAGAATGCCAAGGTCGTAACGGCCAGTACCGATCGGCCAATCCCCGGTTACTTCTGGAGTCGGGATAGCAAGTATTTACTCTATGTACAAGACAAAGGTGGCAACGAGAACTATCACGTATATGCGCTGGACCCGTTTGCCAAACCGGCCGACGGAGCGGCAGTACCGGAAGCGAGAAACCTGACCGACATCGAAGGGGTACGGGCATTCATTTACAGCGTACCCAAGAGCATTCCAGGAATCATCTACGTTGGTTTGAATGATCGGGACGCTTCCTGGCACGACCTCTACAAAGTGGACATTGCTACCGGCGAACGCGAATTGATTCGCCAGAACAACGACCAAATCACCGGTTGGATCTTCGATACGAAAGATCAGATCCGTATGGCTTCAAAAACCGCTGCGGACGGTAGTTCTGAGTTTCTGGTGATCGACGGCGATGAGTTTAAAACCTGTTATAGTTGCTCGGTAATGGAAACTTGCGGAGTTCAACGCTTTCACAAGGACGACAAACGGGTTTACCTGATCAGCAACAAAGGGGACACCGATCTGACTCAACTGCTGCTCTTCGATCCGGAAACGGGCGCAACGGAATTGGTAGAATCGGATCCTGAAAACAAAGTGGACTTCGGTGGTGCGGCATTTTCGGATGTAACAAATGATCTGAAGTTAACGACTTATACTGCCGACAAGACCCGTTACTATTTTAAAGATAAGGACTGGGAAAAGGAGTACAAATGGCTCAAGAAAGAGTTGCCCGGAGCGGAGGTAAGCATTGGTGGTTCTACGTCCGACGAATCTAAATGGCTGGTGTATGCCAACAGCGATACCGACCCCGGAGCCACCTATCTTTACGATCGCAGGGCCAAGAAATTGACTTTTCAATATCGACCTCGTCCCAAATTGCCGATCAAGGACCTGGCTAAGATGGAACCGATCAGTTATCCCTCTTCAGATGGCCTGGAGATCCCCGCCTACCTCACTTTACCGAAGGGTGTGGAGGCCAAAAACTTGCCCCTTATTCTATTCCCACATGGAGGACCGTGGGCACGCGATTACTGGGGGTACAGCTCATATGCACAATTTTTGGCGAACCGGGGTTATGCCGTTTTGAGCATGAACTTCCGGGGCTCTACGGGCTACGGCAAAAAGTTTCTGAATGCCGGTAATGGCGAATGGGGACAAAAAATGCAGGACGACGTCACGATGGGAGCCAAGTACCTCATTGAAAAAGGGATTGTCGATCCGGCAAAAATCGGCATTATGGGCGGCTCTTACGGTGGTTACGCTACGCTGGCCGGATTGACGTTTACGCCGGACTTATACGCGGCCGGTGTATCGATCGTGGGTCCCTCCAATTTGATCACGCTCCTGGAATCCATTCCCCCCTATTGGGAGTCGATTCGCAAAATGTTTTACGAAAGAATGGGTGATCCCAATACGGAGGAGGGGAAAGCACAATTGATGCGACAGTCTCCGCTCTTTAGTGCGGAGAAGATCAAGAAACCGTTGATGGTTGTACAGGGGGCCAATGACCCACGGGTCAAGAAGGCAGAATCAGATCAAATTGTGGTTGCGATGAGGGAGTTGGGCTACCCGGTAGAATACCTGTGTGCACCCGACGAAGGTCATGGATTCAATCGCCCCGTCAACAATATGGCTTTCCTGGCTGCAGCCGAAAAGTTTTTGGCCAAGCATCTTGGTGGAAGGTACCAGGAGGAAATGCCGGAGCACATCGCCAAGAGGCTGGGAGAAATCACCGTGGACGTTAAGACCGTCAAGTTGCCGGAGAAAGTGGATGAAAAGAAGATGACTTCAGCTCTTCCGGTTCCGACTTCAAGTCTTACTGCCGGTAATGTCAAGTACAAAATGGTCATTAAGATGGGGGGGCAGGAGCTCCCCATGGAAGTTAGCCAACAAATAGAAGAAACCGAAGACCATTGGGTCATTACGCAATCTGCACAAAGTATGATGGGGGCAATCAAAGATGTCAGTACTCTGGAGAAGGGAAGTCTTCAGCCCGTAGCACGTCAACTGGAGCAGGGACCAGTGAAAATCGACCTCGATCACAGTCCTCACCAAATTGTAGGTAAGATCAATATGAACGGGAATGAGCAACCCGTGGATGCCAAACTCGATCAACCGGTCTTTGCCGATGGAGCCGCATTGTATGAGGTATTGGCTCATCTTCCCTTAAAGGAAGGCTATACTGCGGTGTACCGCACTTTTGACATGCAGACGCAGAAGATCAAAACATTCGAAATGAAAGTGGTAGCGAAGGAAGCAGTAGAGGTGCCCGCCGGCAAATTCGATGCCTATAAGACAGAATTGAAAGACCTGGAGAGCGGATCGGTGAATACGACCTTATGGTTGTCAGCCAAAGCCGAAAAGCTGGGCTTGGTGAAATCGACGGCTACCTTGCCACAAATGAATGGCGCCACAGTGGTCATGGAAATGATGGAATAGCGAATAATAATGTATGGTCAAAATAATTGCTTTTTGAGTGGCTGGTGTTTTCATCAGCCACTTTTTTTGCAACCGTTGTCCATCTGCGCACAAAATGTGTTCGAAAATGAACACCTATTCGCCTCCTGTGGCAAAAATTAACCCTCTAAAAATCTGAAAATCAAACTTTTAAAATCTTCGGCATATTCATTGAACTAAGTAGTGGAGATATTCAAGTATAAAATTCACGAAGATGATCCGCCACATTCTCATTCTTACCTTCCGGAAATTCAATCGCCATCGAACTTCTTTCTTGATCAATTTAACGGGATTGTCTACGGGGTTGACTTGTGTATTGCTGATTTTTCTCTGGTTGAGCGACGAATTAAGTGTAGATAAATTTCATGAGAAAGACGATCAACTGTACGAGATTCTGCAACATTTCGAATTTCCGGACCGCATTCAGACCCGGAGTGGAGTGCCGGCACTATTGGGAGAAGAACTCGTGACGGAGATGCCGGAAGTGGAGGAGGCAGCGCGCATGAGTATACCAGGTATCCTCTACCCTGGAGTACTCAACGCCGGAGATCAAAATGTGGTGACTGGCGGCGAGTTTGCCAGCAGCAACTTTTTTCAGGTGTTTTCCTATGAATTGTTGGCAGGGGATCGAAAAGAAGTACTTTCACACCCCAACAACATCGTTTTATCGAAAGAATTGGCCATACAATTGTTTCAATCCCCAACGGAAGCAATGGGCAAGACGGTGACTTGGAGCAACAATTGGTTTGATCAGAGTCAGCTTACGGTCAGCGGCGTTTTTGACAATCCCAGTACCAACCCGGAACATCAATTCAACGCCTTGGTCTCCATTGAAAGGATGATTGACGGAGATCGGGACAACATCGCAGTGTGGTCGGACGGTTATACGAGGACTTATTTGGTATTAAGAGAAGATACCGACATTGCCGCCTTCGATACCAAGGTAGCCCATTATTTACTGGGTAAACACAGTACCTGGGACATTGTCACCCTTTCCATTCGGAAATTTTCGGATGGCTATTTGTACAATCAGTACGAAGCGGGAGAGCTGATCGGTGGCCGCATTGAGTACGTTCGATTGTTTTCCTTTATCGGATTGGTGATTTTACTGATTGCCTGCATCAATTTTATGAATCTTTCCACAGCGGAAGCCAGTCGCAAGACCAAGGAAATCGGCGTCAAGAAAACAATTGGCGGTCGGCGCATTGATCTGGTCTATCAATTTTTGACGGAGTCGATGCTTCTGGTTGCGCTTTCCTTTCTATTGGCATTGGTGTGGAGTTCTCTTCTCCTACCGCAGTTCAATCTGATCACGGGCAAGGAGTTGCAACTATACTGTAGCCCGAATTTACTGTTATACGGCAGCATCATCTTGGTAGTAACTGGCCTCTTGGCGGGCAGTTATCCGGCCTTTTACCTATCCAGCTTTGCTCCGCTGAGTATTTTGAGAGGTAGACTACGGACCTCACACGGAGAAGTAAAGGTTAGAAAAGGCCTGGTGGTCTTCCAATTCATGTTGACGACGTTGTTCATTATCGGCGTGTTGGTAATCAACCGTCAAATGGCTTATACCCAAAGCAAACACCTGGGATATGAACGTGACCAGATCTTGCAGTTTCAAAGGCCGATATTTGCGAACAATACAGAGACGCTGTTGTCGGAGGTCAAGAGCATATCCGGAGTGGAAGCAGCGTCCAATATGGCGCGTACGATCACCTCCGGTGGAGATGATCAAATGGGATATTCGTGGCGTGGAAAAGCAACCGATGAAGATTTCATATTCAAAGCTCCCCAAATCAATTACGATGTTATTGAAACACTGGGGATGGAGATGGTGGCCGGTCGTTCTTTTTCACGCGAGCTCAAAGATGACGGCTCCAAGATCATCTTGAATGAAACGGCATTAAAGCACATGCAATTGGAAGATCCGATTGGTAAGGTCATTGAAAAAGACGTGGGAAACGGCCGTGAAAAGCGGGAAATCATCGGAGTAGTCAAGGACTTTCACTATGGCTCGATCCACGAAGAAGTCAAACCATTGATCTTTAGGATGCGCCCCTTTGGAAGTAACATCATGGTCCGCATCCGGGCCGGATCGGAAAGAGCGGTCATCGCACAACTGGAAAATTTATTTCAGGAGCTATATCCAGCCTATCCTTTTGTTTACTCTTTTCTGGATGAGGATTACGAGCGTTTGTACGAAGCGGAAAACAAGGTTGCAATATTGTCTCGATATTTTAGTGCCCTCGCGATCATTATATCCTGTTTGGGGCTGTTTGGTTTGGCAATGTTTACTGCGGAACGGCGGCGGAAAGAAATTGGAATTAGGAAGGTATTGGGAGCAAGTGTCCTTGGAATTGTTCGATTGTTGACCCAGGACTTCACCAAGACCGTTCTTTTGGGCATTGTCCTTTCGCTACCGATCGCTTATTGGGCAGTGGGCAGGTGGTTGGATAATTTTGCCTACAATATTGGCCTGGACTGGCGGTATTTTGTGTTGCCGGGACTTCTAGTCTTAATCATGTCCTGGCTAACCGTAGGTCTGCAGACCATTAACGCCGCCCGGGTCAATCCTGTGAACTCATTGAAAGACGAATAAATCAAAGCCCTATGTTGCAGAATTATTTAAAGATGGCATGGAGGAGTATTTTCAATCAACGCCTTTATTCCTTCATCAATATTGGAGGGCTAGCAGTGGGACTCACTTGCTTCTTGCTCATATTCCTATACGTACGTCACGAACTATCCTACGATCGGTTTCTCGATGGTGCCGATCGTATATATCGTATATATCAGCGATCGCCGGGCAATGAATATCTGGGAAAGGACAAATATGCCTACACTACCGCCGGGCTTGCCCCTGCCATGAATGCCGATATTCCGGAAATACGGAAAGCAACTACCATTCGCGATCAAAGTTCTTTACTTGGTTACGAGGAAATTTATTATTATGAAGACGGTCTCTGGGCGGATGAGAATTTCTTCAGCGTTTTTCCTTATGAAATGATCACCGGCAATCCAGCGACCGCCTTGCAACAGAAGAAGAGTATCGTACTGACAGAATCACTTGCCCGGAAACTATTCGGTAGCAAAAACCCGGTTGGTAAAACCCTGGAGTTCAGGAATCGGGATTCCTATACCGTTACCGGCCTGATGCCGGATCTACCCCTGAATGCATCGGTCCGTTTCTCTTTCATCTGCGGAATGCAATCCAATGGTCAATACACTCGAGACATGGAAAGGGATCCGTGGGGGAATAATGACTTTTACACCTATTTTGCATTGGCCGAAGGAGCTGATGTTCAAACAGTAGCCGACAAATTACTACCCCTGGTAGAAAGATACCGGGAAAAGGCATTCGGCCGGGAAAATCTATTTGAAGTACAGGCGTGGCCGGAGGTACACTTTGATACAACGACTAATTTCGACATCGGATCCAAAGGTAATTATCAATACGTAGGATTGTTTTCCCTCGTAGCCATTTTGGTTCTATTGCTGGCCTGTGCCAATTACATGAACCTGGCCATTGCCCGTTCCATCAAAAGAGCTACGGAAGTTGGCGTTCGAAAAGTGGTAGGGGCACGGCAAAAGCAATTAATCGGACAGTTTCTTGGCGAATCGGTATTGATCGCCTTCCTGGCTTTACTCCTGGCATTGGCTTTTACCAATACATTGGCCCCGTTATTTGGTCATTTTCTCGATCGACCTCTTCGCCTTCGGCTGTTTAAGGAGGTTTGGTTGTGGCCGGTCTTGCTGTTATTGGTCATAGGAGTAGGAGTGCTGGCGGGCAGTTATCCCGCTTTTCTGATGTCTTCTTTGCGCCCGGTTCAGGTTTTGAAGGGCAAAGTACAGGGAAGATTATCCGGTATGAAGTTACAACGTATGTTGATGGTTGGCCAGTACGCAGTTTCGATTATTTTAATCATATGTAGTTTGGTGGTATTTTTTCAGTTCCGATATATCCAGGATAAGGAATTGGGGTACAATAAAGAGCATGTCATCACTATTTCGGCGCTGGATTTTCGACTAAGTGACCACATTGAGGCCTTGAAAAATGAATGGGAAACGCATCCAAGTATCGTTTCGGTCACGACTTCTGCCGAACTTCCGACCAATGTTACTTCGGGGACAATGGCACGCAACGAAGGAGTTAATGTCGAAGATCGTTGGATGATTTATCGCGCCCGTCACAGTTATGATTTCCTCGATGTATTTGGTATTGAACTGGTTGCCGGAAGAGACTTTTCGGAGGAGGTAAAGACCGACTCTGCGAATGCCCGTATCTTGAATGAAAGCGCAGCTGCCGCCTTTGGTTGGACGCCGGAAGAAGCCATCGGACAAACTTTCATCGAATCAAAACGCACACCGAAGACCGTTATCGGAGTTGTTAAGGATTTCCACATGCACTCCATGCACATGGAAATCGCTCCGCTCATGCTACAACTAGAAGGTTATTTTGAACACATAGCGGTAAAAGTCCGACCGGACAATCTATCGGAAACAATTGCTTTTCTGGAAGAGAGCATGCAACAATATTCCAGTTATCCATTTGAATATCAGTTTTTGGACGAACGTTTTGATCAGCTGTACCAAACGGATGCTCGGCTAGGGGAGATGTTCGGCTTTTTTACTTTACTGTCCATTGTTATCGCCTCTCTTGGGCTGTTTGGCCTGGCGGCATTCATTACCAATCAACGAACAAAAGAAATTGGCATCCGCAAAGTATTAGGAGCGTCCGTCCGTGATATTGTCGGAATGTTGAGCAAAGACTTTTTAAGATTGGTCCTAATCGGTTTTTTGCTGGCTGTTCCCATTGCCTGGTACTCGGCCAGACTCTGGCTGGCGGATTTCGCCTATAGGATCGATTTGGAATGGTGGGTATTTGCCCTTGGGGGCTTCATCGCTATGGCAATCGCCTTTTTTACTGTAGCGAGCCAGTCTCTTCAAACTGCCCTGAGCAATCCGGTAAACGCTCTGAAAAGTGAATAGATAACCAACAAAAGACCACACATGTTTCGACACAATCTACTGATCACCTATCGCAATTTCCTCAAGCACAAAAGCTCCTTTTTAATTAACCTGGTCGGTTTGTCTACGGGTCTTGCCTGTACTTTACTGATCTATCTGTGGGTGAGCGATGAGTTGCAGATGGATCACTTTCACGAACAGGACCGTCAATTGTATCAGGTGATGATCAATATGAATTTTCCGGATGATGTAAAAACAATTGACCGTTCGCCGTTGCCCTTGGCAAAATCTTTAGTAGCGGATCTGCCGGAAGTAGAATCTGCGACGTCGACGAATGATTTTTTCTCTTATCGCAGTCGGGATGGATTGCTGACCAATAACGATCGAGAAGTGCAGGTACGGGGATTGCATGCCAGCGAAGATTTTTTCGAGGTATTTTCCTTTCCGTTGTTGCAAGGCAATAAAAAAGAAGTATTGGCAAACAAAGATGGCATTGTTCTTTCAGAGGAACTTGCAATGCGACTCTTCGGTCGTACCGAGGGCATACTGGGACAGAGCCTGGAATGGGCACACCCTTCCTTTAAGGGCATTTATCAAGTTGCCGGAATATTTAAGACGCCGGACAGGCACAGCACAATGACCTTTGATTTCCTGTTGCCCATGCAGGTAATGATCGACCATACGCCTTTCAACAATGTCGATACCTGGTTAGGTAATTATGCATCCACTTACCTGATCTTGAAAAAGGGTACCAACATCGAAGATTTTAATGCAAAAATCAGCGACTACCTGCAAAAAAAGGATGGCATTCTGGAGGCCTTCACCATGTTCGTCCAAAGGTATTCCGATCGTTATTTACATGGAAAATACGAGAATGGTCAATTGGTGGGAGGCAGAATTACCTATGTGCGTCTGTTTTCGGTTTTAGCGCTATTGATCCTCATCATCGCTTGTGTGAATTTCATGAATTTATCAACGGCCCGGGCATCAATGAAAATGAAGGAAATCGGGGTCAAAAAAACGATAGGAGCGAACCGGGGAGCACTGGTCGTGCAGTTTCTGGGTGAATCGCTGTTGATCACCGCCATTTCCGCCCAGGTTGCCTTGTTGTTGGTGAGTTATGCCTTACCACAATTCAATCTGTTGACGGGAAAGGAATTGCAATTGGAAGCCAATTTACATCAGGTATTTGGCATTGGACTGATCATTTTTGTCACCGGTTTGTTTGCGGGCAGTTATCCGGCATTCTACCTATCGGGATTTCGTCCACTGACCATCCTGAAGGGTAAACTAAATACGGAGACGGGGTCGCTGTGGGTGCGCAAAGGTTTGGTAGTAGGGCAGTTTGCCATTTCCATCATGTTTATAGTGGGGTTATTGGTGGTTCACGAACAGATCCGATATTCCCAAACCAAGAATATGGGCTATGATCGTGACAATGTCCTGTGTTTTCAATGGGATGGTGAATTGTACAATCGATGGAATGGCCTGGGGGAGGAAGGTAAGACGAATGAGCAATTTGAGTCCTTTTTACAGCGGATGAAAGATCTGCCGGGGGTCGTGGCAGCTGCAAATATGTACGGCAACATCTTCGATGATGTCTATGGCCAAGGCGGCATTACCTGGAAGGGAGAAGAAAATGCACAGTCATTTAAGTCGCCCGTAGTAGGTTACGACTTCATGAAGACACTGGAAATAAATCTAAAACAGGGCCGTTCATTTTCCCCGAAATTTGGGAATGAAGAAATGTCGATTGTCATCAATGAATCGGCGGCGAGGAGAATGGGTATGACGGACCCGGTTGGCGAGGTTATTAATTTTGGTGATGAGCGGAAACAAATCGTTGGCGTTGTGGAAGATTTTCACCATGGGTCGCTTTACAACGGAATTGAACCGATGCTGTTTCGTTTCGATCCCACCGGGCGCAATCTATTGGTAAAGATCAAAGCGGGGACAGAGAAGACGACCATCCGTCAAATCGAGGCCCTGCGAAGTTCTTTTCTACTTAAACTATCCTTCGATTTCAGTTTCCTGGATGAGGAATATCAGCAGCAATACGAAGCCGAAAGCAGGGTGGCATCGCTGTCGAATTATATGGCGGCGCTGGCCATCATCATTTCTTGTCTTGGTCTCCTGGGGTTGGCGGCTTTTACGGCTGAGCGCAGAGCCAAGGAGATCGGCATTCGCAAGATACTGGGCTCCAGCATTTGGGGCATCATTGGTTTGTTGTCTCGCGATTTTACCCGAATGGTTGTACTGGCCATCGTACTTGCGCTTCCGCTAAGTTATTGGGTCGCCCGGCGTTGGTTGGATACATTCGCCCACCGAATTGAATTACAGTGGTGGTATTTTGCCGTTGCGGCTGTTGTGACCTTGATGATAGCCTGGATGACGGTGGCGTTGCAAACTTATCAGGCAGCGCGAGTCAGTCCGGTGAAATTCCTGCAAGACGAATAGGTTCTGGTCTTCTTAATGGATGCACACTGCCAAAAAATACATCGATGATATCGTCGTGGTTTACAAATTAAGAAAAATTGTTATATTTGTAAAAGCTCCGATGACTTAGCTACCCCCTTTGCTAGGTATTCCTCCGCTAAACCTCCGTTAGTTATCCCCGGTATTTGATAATTAATCGCTGTATCCAAAACCGATTTTTCCCGATGACTACGTTGCAATTCATCGCCTTGTCAATGATGATGGCATCAAAATTTGATGGAATCCTCCTTGAGCAACATGAGGTTTGCCAAGGAGACACATTAACAGCTACTATTCTAACAATACACACACCAATGCCTGGCTTTGCGATCCTCGAGGGGCCCCGTAAAGGCAGTGCCACTATGAATCGAACGGGAACTTTTAGCTATGTGCCCGTGACTAACTTTGTGGGGGTGGATGACTTCACTTATCGAATGTGTCCCGATGCCGGGGCCTGCGACACCGGAAAAGTCGTCATTAATGTACTTCCGAAGC
>JANQRV010000304.1 GCA_028284395.1 Saprospiraceae bacterium | reverse complement strand
GATTATCGAAGAGATCATTCGGCTGGCACAGGCCAACCGGTGGGGCCTTTGCAAGCACCATGATTTTGTGTATCTCTACAACGGTGCCTTTTGGAGTCTGCTGCCGACTGATGATCTCAAAACGTTTCTCAGTGCCATGGCCGAAAAAATGGGCATCGATCATTTGGAAGCCCACTATTATGCTTTTCAGGATCAATTGTTCAAACAATTTCAGGCATCGGCACATTTACCACAACCCGTACGAAATAGCGAAACGGTATTGATCAACCTTCGCAACGGCACCTACCAGGTGACGCCGCAGGGAGGTCAGCTGCTGCCTTTCGATCGCGATGACTTTTTGACTTACCAATTGCCTTTTGTTTACAATCCACATGCTCAAGCCCCGCTGTTCGAAACCTACCTCAATCGGGTACAGCCGGATGTTGAGTGCCAACATATCCTGGCCGAATACCTGGCCTACATCTTTACGCGGCATTTGAAATTGGAAAAGACCCTGCTGCTATACGGCACGGGCGCCAACGGCAAATCGGTCTTCTTCGAGATCGTCAATGCACTTTTGGGCCGCGAAAATGTAACCAATTACTCGCTCCAAAGCCTCACCAATGACTCCGGTTACTACCGGGCCAAACTGGGCAATGCCCTACTCAATTACGCCAGTGAGATCAACGGGCGGTTGGAGACCTCAATCTTCAAACAACTCGTATCCGGTGAGCCCGTCGAAGCCCGGCTCCCTTACGGCGAACCTTTCACTTTAACACATTATGCACGTTTGTTATTCAATTGCAATGATCTACCCCGTGAAGTAGAACACACCAATGCCTATTTTAGACGCTTCTTGATCATTCCCTTCGAAGTGACCATCCCGGAGTCAGAACAGGATCGGACATTGGCTTCCAAAATCATCCGGCAGGAGCTATCCGGTGTATTCAATTGGGTATTGGCCGGACTAGACCGCCTCTTGACACAAGGCCGTTTTACGGAAAGCGCAGCTGCCAATCGACAGTTGGAGATTTATCGCACACAAGCGGATAGTGTACTCTTGTTCCTACAGGAAGAAGGGTTCGAAGCCCAAACACATGGTTTTTATAGGATCGGCAAATTATACGATGACTACAGAACTTTTTGCGCCAACGATGGCCACCATCCTGTCAGCAAAATAAAATTAAGAAAGCGACTTCAGGCAAAAGGCTTCAAAGTAGAAAGGAGAGATATCGGCAACGTCGTTTACCTAGGTAAAGGAAACCGAAAGACAACCGCCTGAATCCTACAAATCCTGAAGAACCTGTAAAGTCTGAAGGTCTAAAACAAACTTATTTTTTCGCCCAATCTAGACTTTGTCTATTTCCTAGCCTCCATTTTGGAAGCCTAAGTACTATCAATCAATACACTACATCAGAATTCAGCACTGATGCCCTGGGAAAGCTATGCCCAGAGGGCAAAAAATAAAAGTTGTTCTAAAGTCTTCAGACTTTGCAGACTCTTCAGGATTTACATCTCATCAAGATCCTCACTAACGGCAAAGACAAACATTCATGAACGAATATCGCTATTATCTACAGCCCTACCGGGGGCCAGGCAGTCGCCACACCTGTCCCCAGTGTCAACGCCCCAAAAAGTACATTCGCTACCTCGATCGTACCAACGGCGAGGCCCTACCCTACGCTTATGGCAAGTGTGAACGACTCAATAATTGTGGTTACCACCTCAACCCGTATCAAGACGGATACGCTAAAGCAATCTGGAAGAATGAAAACGGACAGGACTGGCGAGCCGTCGTCCCGCCCCCAACTGCAAAGCAACAAGCAAACCAATCGAAAAGATCAACGGTCATTCCATTCGAGATTTTCGAAAGCAGTTTGAAAAACTACCACAACAATCGCTTTGCACAATATCTCCAACGGTTATTCGGCACGGAGATGACCGAGTCGCTATTGCGCCAATTCCACATCGGCACCTCCAAATTCTGGCCCGGTGCCACGGTTTTCTGGCTGATCGAGGAAAATCGGACGATTGTTGGCGGACAGATCGTCTTATTTGACGATAATGGCCACACTCAAAAAAAGAATTATCCGGACGGCAGTCAGCAACGGTGCAACAGCTGGGTCCATACCGCACTCAAGAAATCGTATCAGCAGGCGAACCAACCGCTACCCGAATGGCTTGCCGACTACATCGAGCGCAGCCCTAAGTTTCCCTGCCTTTTCGGATTACCGCAATTGAAGGCGGATAAGACCAAGCGTCCCATCGCCATCGTCGAAGCGGCCAAAACCGCCGTTATTGCCAGCGGCTACCTGCCCGAGTTTGTCTGGATGGCCGTAGGCAGCTTATCCTACCTCAACGCAGCAAGGCTATCGCCTTTGAAAGGTCGCGAAGTCGTTCTCTTCCCCGATCGAGGTGGCTATGAACGATGGCGCCAAAAAGCCACCGAACTCGGTTCTCTCGCCCATTTCGAAGTCTCCGATCTGCTCGAAAGGAAAAACGCGGCTCCCGGTTCCGACCTGGCGGATTACCTGGTACAGTCGACGCCGAACAAAGAGCGATCACTACCTCCGGGCCACCACATCGAACAGTGGGTCCGCTACGACGGCGAAGTGATCACCAACATCATCAACGAACACGGTTACCCAGCCTCCTGGGACGAATGATATTTCCTAATCTTTTTAAATCTTTAAACGATGAATTCTGTACTTCCTAAGCAACAACTTGTCCATGACTTACTGGCTGCCAATGAACTGCTACTGCTGCTTTCTACCTACGAGGGGCCGCATCAGGAAATTATTACAGCCGCTTTCAGCGATACGGTCATCCACGACATTGAAGAACAGCAAAAGAGTCTGAAAAGTCTGGCCTATCGTCTGGAACGCATCCGCCTTATTGCCGAATACGCAACGCACGGCCTTCCACCGGAGTACTGGCTTGCGCTCTTCGGTACGGAAGAAAGTTACAATGCCTATGAAGAGATCGAGTTTCACTTTACATTAGAATGCGGATCGCCCGACCTGATCCACCTTAATACCGATGTCCGCCGCCTGTTTGATCACTACGAAGAATTGCAAGAGTCGATATCGACCATATTGGAGTCCTGCGTGCCCGGGTTACCGGTTGGTCTCCGCCGTGCCATCAATACTCGAATTTTGTCCGGCACAAGCAGTCTGATGTTATCTGGCGAGGAGCGACAAATCGTGGCATTGCAATTGGCTCTTCACAGTATCAATTGGGAAAAGGATCTGAAAGAGGTGAAATCGATTGTGGAAAACCGGGGAGACCTAAGGCAAGTCTTGGCACTTTTGTAGGTACGTTGTTATGATTTGAAAGTCGAGGTGCTTTGATGGCACCTCGACTCAAACAGAGTGATAGCGCCGCCATCCATGCCGTAGGGCCAGGCATTGCCACAGATCAAAAAATCAAATATTTTTGTACATTCGGTAAAATTAAACATTCCGGAAAATGCCTGAATCCAGAAAATTAGCGGTCATCGTATTTGCAGATATTGCAGGATACTCGGCAATGATGCAGGCCGATGAAATAAAAGCGCTCTCTGTTTTGGATGGGTTTAAGAAGGTCCTCGAAGAAGAAATGCCCGGTCGGGAGGGCGAGATCATACAGTATTACGGAGATGGTTGTTTGCTTTCCTTTGACAGCGCTTACCTGAGTTTGCAGGCCTCCATGTCCATGCAGCAAAAATTCATCGAGCAGGACATTCCGGTCCGCTTGGGCATGCACCTGGGAGATGTGGTCTTCAAAGACAAGAATGCATTTGGGGATGGGGTCAATATTGCTTCGCGCATTGAATCTTTGGGTGTTCCCGGAGCGATTCTTTTATCCAAGACGATCCGGAATCAAGTTAAGAATAAGTCTGAATTCGCCCTCACTCCAGTGGGCTCTTTTCACTTTAAGAATATTTCGGAGCCGATGGAAGTGTACGCGGTTTCCAACTCGGGGTTCACCGTTCCCCGACCGGAGCAGATGCAGGGAAAACTGCAGGCTTCAGCGTCTTTCCAGCCTAGTCCGGCAGACCGACGCGAGTGGGAACGCTATCAGATGTTGGAAATCCTGGATGCGATCGAGCAGCAGAAGTGTGTACTCATCCTGGGTAATTATGCGTTTTCGAGACCGGCCACTCCTGCGGAAGCGCCCAAATCAGAGTTTTTTCTACCCGAATTGCTCCTGCGCGAACAACACAAGTGGATTGGGCAGCAATCGCCAGACTCTCCGCAGGATTTCTATACTTCCGCCCAGGCACTGATCGACCGGGCCGGAGGGCAACGGATGTTTATGGACTTGACCCGAATTAGGTTACGAGATCTGGGAGAAAAACAACTGAGTCGATTCCGACAAGTCAGTGAGATCCCTTTTGACTTAATCCTATCGACCTATCCCTTTGATCTCCTACATGAAGTTTTCGAAGACAACCGGATCAATCACCAATATGCCTACTACAGCTATTTACAGGAACTCGCCCCGCTGGATCCCTTAACGGACAATGCTCCACTGATCTATAATCTATTTGGGAGTTTGAAGCATAAGGAGTCCATGGTCATCTCATTGGATCGGCTGTACCAGTTTATTTTTGGCATTGTGGGAGTTCGCCAACTGCCCAAAATGATCCAGGACAAGATATGGCAGGCTACCCACCTGGTTTTTCTCGGTTTCTCCTTTGACGATTGGTATACCAAGCTGTTGTTGCGGGTACTGAGGGTTCACGAAAAGGAAATTTCCTACGCTCATCCACCCGGTTCTTCGGAACTCGGCCGGCAAAATAAAAAGTTTTTCGAATCCAATTTCAAGGTCACCTTTCTGGATAAAAAGATCGACGAATTTGTTGCTGGATTGCATGGCATGTGTGCGGAAGAAAATCTGTTGAGAAAGGGTGTAGCCTCCTCGCCGGGGTCGCCCTACGACGATTTGCATGACCTAAATGAACAACACCATTTGGAAGATGTCCTGGAAAGACTGGACGATCTGCTGATCAGGGACGGTAAAGAAGGAGTTCTGCTAAAAGAATTGGGAGAATATCAGCAGCAATTTCACAAAATCAAAGAATGGGAAAACTACAATAGCCTTAGCAAGGAGGAATTGACACGAAAGTGGCGACAACTAAAAAATAAGTTATCCGTATTTATTGATCGTGTTTCGGAATCTATACCAGCTTAAATACTGACTGTAAATGAACAACTTACGTTCCCGATATCCCGGACTTCGCCCCTTTGACTCTGAGGAAGAGCAATACTTCTTTGGCAGAGACGAGGAAATCGAGTCGGTGTGCAGACTGCTGGACCTCGACAACCTCACCATCTTGCACGGCCCCTCCGGAATGGGCAAGTCATCCCTCATCAATGCGGGCATCCTGCCGGCATTGAGCCAAATCAGAAACTGGGACATTCCCTACCACGTTGTCACCGTAAGATTTACCAATTACGATCCCGAGCTGGCCAGAATCAGAAGAGAAAAACACGGACTTCAAGATGTAGACCCAGAACTGATAAAGGATCCGGTAGATCGATTTATTTCGGCTTGCCTGGGCGAAGAGCACAAATGGGAGGAAGTCATCCCCATGCCCAAGCCCAGTTTGTGGCTCACCGCCAAAAAAATGCTGATAGACCATGCCGTACGTCCGGTCCGGATTGTCTTCATTCTAGACCAATTTGAAGAACTCTTTACCTACCCGGAAGCACGCGTGCAGGAATTTGCTCAACAACTGGGAGAACTCTACCATCAGATCCAACCGGAATCGGTCCGAAAAGGAATTGAGCGAAAGGAGATCATTGAAAGCGACAGTCCAATTAGAGCAACCGTGCTGCCCGACCCTAAAGTAGCCCTACTAATGGCTCGGATCGACGAACCACTGGATGCCAAAATACTGGTCTCGATGCGTTCCGACAAATTGCACTTCCTGGAACGGCTCAAAAACTTCCTTCCGGAAATGCTGCTCAACAGTTATGAACTGAGAAGTTTCGATACCGAGCAAGCCAAAAAAGCCATTATACAACCCGCATCCTTGCCGGGAGACGAGTTTATTTCACCCAACTTCACCATCAGTGATGAAATCCTGGATGAGCTAATCGGATTCCTGGAAGATAAAATCACACGGAGGATAGATCCTTCTCAACTGCAAATTGTGTGTCAACACATTGAGAAAAAGATTATTGAACGGGAAAAGAAAATTAGGAGATAACGGAAAATTCGATTGAATACTATTGAATATTAAAGATATGGAGCAGTCCGAAAAACCCATCATCGCGGAAGAACAAGTCACACCTGAAACAACGGTGAGGCCTGTTTTGGCGCTGCAAAGAGAAGACGTGGGGGATCTCGATACCGTACTTCGCGGATACTACCTCGGGCAAATCAAAAACATGGAAAAGCGCAAGGACCGTAAGCTGTCCCGGCAACTGCTCGAAAACCACCTCGTGCTGCCCAAATCCCGGCAGCGAACGTCTAAAGATTCGGCATACATCAAAGAAATTCTGGGCATCGAATACGGCTTGTTAGAAAGACTGGAAGACTCGCGCCTGATTCGCCGCATCCACAAAAGCGGGAACAACCCCATCTACGAGATCAGTCACGACACATTGGTCGAACCGATTCTGGCCGAAAGACGAGACCGGGAAGCCATCACCCGCTTCATCAAAAGGACCTGGAAATATCTGGTCGCTCTGTTATTGCTTTGGTTTTTATTCGGCATGTTGTTTGAAAACAGCTTCGAACTGATTCCCGACCCCGTCCAAGGAACGCAGAGCGTAGCCATTGAGTTGGACGAGGTCGTACTCGACATCGGAGACGATCCAAAGAATGCATCACTGGCCTTGCCATCGCACATCATCACCAGGAACCAGACGCTGAAACCGGGAGACACCCTGAATGTACAACTCCCCCTCAACCTCGTTTCTCTTTCCAGCATCGTCTCCGAAGACGCAACGGGCTCCGATACCATTTCGATCAAGCTGGAAAACCCCATTGAAGTCCCCATTGCAGTGGAAGGCCTGCCGGTCACCTACCAGACATTTTCCGATGTGGTTGTTCCGCTTGCCCATTCCAATGGTGATGCCGAAGATCCGGATGCCAATAAAGTCTACGCAAAACTATCCGGGAATCTTAAAATGACGCCCTTGCCAAAAGGCATGGACCAAATTGGCGATCGCATCAGCCAGTCGTCGACTTCAGATCCCATCGAAGTGATGCTGGGAGATACCCTGCTCCAGGCAGCCAAGGACGCTCAATCCCTCCCGCTGAACTTCCATCTGCAATTGACCGATTTGTTTGAAAATGAAGACGACAAAAATAGCATCCGGAATGCCCTGGGCGACCGCGAAGTGAAGTTGAGTTATACCGTACAGGTGGGACCTGCTCCCACTCAGGCACCACCTCCAAAAGCGGAACTTCCTTCCGTACAGGGGATTGAGGTGCAATACTCCGACGGCACCAGCAAGTTTATTCCCGGTGATGCCGCTTCCGGTGCGGGCCGGCAAGAAAAAATACACATTGTCGTAGCGGGAGAAACACTTTATTCCGTAGCTAAGGAATACGGCATTGTCGATGTGAACGGGAATATCTCGGCAGAAATCATCAAGAAGCTGAATGGCTTGCAGGGGGATGCCCTATCGGTGGGACAGGCATTGCGTATTCCGGTAGTTCGTTGATGATTTTACACTTTTTCAACCCCGTCTATTTCGAATGCAACATCTGATCGGTGTGGTATAGGTCGATTACCAGTTTATGCACCAGTTTCTGAAGCTTTGATGTGTTCTTTTGCAACCAGTCATGAACGTCTTTATCCTTGACCGATAATTCTATAGTGATGGACTCGTTGGCATCTTCTTTGTTGCTTTTTGCAACTCCTTCAGACACCAGATAGTCATTTAGGTTCTGATAGTTCTCCTGCCACTCTACCTCATCAAAATCAGCATCATACTCAATTTCTGAATCACTGTAGTTAATGTTTCCACTGGGCACTACAAATCCATGATCCGCTAACAAAATTGCATCACGAAAATTCAGCCTCTTTTCCTCAAGATCTGAAACTACGATTTCCTTCACCGAAGCACCGCGCTTGATCAAAGCAATCACCTCATCTGTTCTCATCATTTTTGCCATCGTCCTCAGTATTTAATGAATTACTAAGATAGTTCTTTACCTCGTTTTTTCTCGCTTTCAGAGCCCATTCAACAACGAACAGAAAATCAACCGATTACCCCTACTCCCCTCTTTTCCGCAATGTCCAATAAAACTCCTGCAAAACAAAAAAGGCCTTTTTGCGCTCCCCATTGTCCGTAATGAGGCCTTTGAGGTTCCAGTAATCCTGAATCCCTTGGTACAGCCGCATGGGCGATCGAAAATCCTTTAAGATCCAGGGCGTCACTCCGACCAGCCCTTCCTGGTTCCGGATCAATTCGATCTGCTTCTTGTAAGCGAGGACCTGGTATTCTTCCGAAAAGATCTTCAATTCATCTTCCGCTCCCGTTAACCCCCTCTTTGCTCCTGCTCCTAGCTCACTGAAGGTAAAGGGTTTGTCGTTAGGAATGTGAAATTTGACTTTATGCATGTTGTCCAGCATGGTCTGGCGCGCCAGTTTAGGGTCCAGTTTGGCCGCAGTGGCCAGGAATCCGGAGTAATACCACCCAAAATATTGATTGATGGCAGCCACATCTACGATGGAGGCCAGGGGATCCTTGATCTCAATGTCCCAGGAATCAGCTGCATTGCCCTGCATGGCCGGAAAAAAGTACATCTTGGCCATTTCCTGGATCTCCTCTCCGCCAAAAACGAGGGCGGCGGTAGTGAGGCGCGTATCATCTATTGACTTGACGTATTGATTGAGTTGGCGAAAAAATTCGGTGCGGGCTTCCGAGACCGGCGTTTCGTTGCCCAAGCTCCAGAAGACGATGCTGGCTCGATTTTGGTCGCGACTGATCATCTCATTCATCCGGGCTTTGGCCTTGTCCATCACCTCCGGATTGTCGAATTCGAGGTTCCAGTAAACGGGTATTTCCGCCCAGACCAACAATCCAAGCTCATCGGCCGCACGCAGCATATGATGGTTGTGGGTATAATGCGCCAAGCGGACGTAATTGCAGTTGAGTTCCTTGGCATACTTCAGCAGTTCCAGAGCTTCAGCATAACTGGAGGCCCGACCTTTAGCCCCAATGGCTTCTTCGTGCAGGGAGATGCCGCGCAGAAAGAGGGGTTGGCCATTGAGTAAGATATCACGATCTTTCACCTCGACGGTACGAAAGCCAATTTTGTCGGTTATGCTGTCGTCTCCAAACTGTAGTTCGACGGTGTATAATTTGGGATTGGTGGGTGACCATTGTTCCGGCTTTGCCTCGATGTCTAACGCTGCCAATCCGTCCTGTACGGGAAAAGATTGCTCGATGGAGAGCTCCGGAATTCTTACGGTGACTTGTCCGCCTTCCGCTCCATTGACCTTGACCCGGCCCACAATATTGCCGGAAGAAGGGCTGGTGATGTTCAATTTATAGTTTTCAATAAATGCCTTTGGCACTTCGACCAAATTCACATCACGGGTAATGCCGCCATAGTTGAGCCAATCCGTACGGGTTGTCGGAATGTCATCGCTCTTTAGGGTATTGTCGACCTTGATCACCAAAAGATTGTCGCCATCCTGGACCAAGTCGGTGATTTCACAATTAAAAGAAGTATAACCTCCCGTGTGGGTAGCTGCCAATTGGCCGTTAACGTAAATTTCACTCCGGTAGTTGATGGCCCCAAAATGTAGGAAGTATCTTTTGGCTTCCTCCTTTTGGACGTACGTCTCCCTCTTGTACCAGACCTTACCATTGTAGAAAAACAGGCGCTCTTCCTGTGTATTCCAATCGCCCGGCACCTGGAGCGTCAGTCCGTTTTCCAGATTTACTTCAACCAACTCTCCCGGACGGGCCTGGTAATTGCTCTCGGCAAAATGCATAATGTCATTGAGCGAAAAAATGGTCGGTTCGATCATGGCATTCCAAGTGCCATTCAGCGTTTGAGCGTGGCGGCCGTCGATATTGGCCAGAATTGGAGCACACGGTTTTTCCGGTACGGCCTGGACGTCAAACAAGCTTTGAGCAAATGATGGAAAAGTGAATAGAAGAAAGAAATAGACAAAGCGATATTTGACTGACAAAAAAGTTAGTTTCATGTTGTTGTGATTAGTAGATGAGCCCCTAAGATATTGTTTTTTAGGATTACTTTGACCAATATGGAGCGTGTGACAAAGAGGGGTTGGTTAATGCCTGCGCCAGAGTGGTTTACGCTGTCCACCGGTTTGTTCTAATATCTCATCCAGTCGATCTTCCAACTTAGTGATGGTCGGTGCCAATGCTGGAAGTTGGCTCTTCGCGTGCCGCGTGAAAGAGCCGTAAGCATGGCCATATTCTACATCTCCCAAAAGGTTGTGGCGCTGCTCGGGGTCTTTTTGGATGTCGTATAGCTCATAATTATCCCATACGCCGTGATATGTCATGTAACTGTATTGCTTGGTGCGCAAACCAAAAATAGTGGGCGTCATGACCGCTGCGGGATCAATGAAGTATTCGTAAACAAAGTCTTCTCGCCATTTTACATTTTCACCGAGTGCCAATGGCAGGAATGATTGACCGTGCATGGTTGATGGAATTTCAATGCCGGCAATGTCTAAAATGGTTGGAGCGATGTCGATGTTCAGCACAAATTCGGAACAGGTGGTTCCTTTTTCGATCTTTTCGCCCCAATGTATGAATGCGGGAACCCGGATGCTTTCCTCGTACATGACGCGCTTGTCGATCAGCCCGTGTTCACCCAATAAATAGCCGTTATCGCTCATGTAGATGATCACGGTGTTGTTAAATGTACCGAGTTCTTTAAGGGTACTGACCACTTTGCCAACACTTTCGTCGACGCCCAGCATACACTCGGTATAGATTTGCGCCAATCTGTTGAGGTCATCACCTTCAATGCGATCGATATTCGCGAAATCACGCTCAGCTCCATGCCAGCTGCGGCGCTGTCTTTTCAGCCAGTTGGGTTTTCCTTTGTAGTTTTCCTCGGTATCGGAGTAAGAGTCGGGGTAAGCAATGAGTTGATTGATGTAAGCTTGATGATGCCGCTTAGCCGGCGTAAAAGGGCCGTGTATGGCTTTGTGCGAAAGACATAAGAAATAAGGTTGTTCAGACTCGTTTCGTTGTCGAATGTAGTCGATCGCCAGATCGGTCAATACGTCTGTCATGTGTCCGGCGACCACTTTTCGTTCACCATTCACATTTAATTCCGGGTCAACATACCGGCCCTGCCCTTTGAAAGAGACCCAATAATCGAAGTTCTGCTTTCGCTCATCGTTTGCATGCCCCATGTGCCATTTACCGACAAACCCGGTGTGGTAACCGGCTTTCTTTAATTCTTTAGGGTAAGTTGGCACGTCCGGGTCGAGGTCCGTATCGTTGTCAACGACCCGGTGTGTATGCGTGTATTGTCCGGTGACAATGGACGCCCGGCTCGGCGAACACAGGGAAGTCGTGACAAAAGCCTGATCAAAGTCGACGCCCCCCTTGACCAATGCATCGATTGCTGGTGTTTGGACAAACGCGTGGTTGTGGATGCTCAGTAAATCGTAGCGTTGGTCATCGATCAGGAAGAAAATGATGTTTGGGCGTTCCTGGGCCCTTAGCGCCATAATCGAAAAAATAAGAAAACAAGTGAGGAATGATTTCTTCATTTGGTTTATTGTTTTGCAACGATCAAAAGTACCAAGAAAAGGATAAACGGCCCGAACAACCGCGATCAATTCCTCCGAACGCTATCCCCCTATAAAGTAGCATCCATTCCCCTATTCTCCGGCGCAGCAATATCATCATAACGATCGGCACGAGAAAGGGTAGAAAACAGAAACGGCCACGCCAGGGCAGCAGTAACCGCTACCCCACCTCCTAGTAGTACAGCACCGATCGGTCCAAGAAAACGGGCTGCGACACCGCTTTCGAACTCACCCAATTCATTAGAAGCCGAAATAAAAATGTAGGAAACAGAGCTCACCCGCCCGCGCATGGCATTGGGAGTCGCCATCTGGATCAGGGATTGCCTGACGTAGACGGAAATCATATCCGCCGCCCCCGTAATAGCGAGCAAAATCATGGAGATCCAGAATACGCTCGAAAAGGCAAAGCCGAGCATTGCCAGTCCATAAATCACCACGGCGATCAGCATATTTCTACCAACGCGGCGATCGAAGGGCCGTAGGGCCAGATAGGCCGCCACCAGGACGGCTCCCAGTGCCGGAGCTGTCCGCAGAAAACCTAATCCTTCTGCTCCGACCTTCAGGATGTCTCGCGCAAAAACGGGAAGCAGTGCCGTCACGCCACCAAAAAACACGACGACCAAATCCAGCGAAATTGCTCCCAACACTACTTTATTATCGCGGACATAGCGCAAACCATCCAAAATCATGGTAAAACCACGTGTTTGCTTCTTCGGGACATGCTTAGGCGCTTCAATCAGCATAAAGAAAATGACCGCTAAAACACCGAAACCAGTAGCCACACCATAGACCAGCTTAAGACCGCCAATGATCAAAAAACCGCAAATCGCCGGCCCAATGATAGCGGCCAACTGGTAGCCGAGCGAATTCCAGGCAATGGCCTGAGGCAAAACGCTTATCGGAACCAAAGTCGGATAGAGTGCAGACGAGGCTGCAGGATGAAAGGCATTCGCTACCCCCAAAACGCCCGCCAGACCAAAAATCAATTTCAGCGCCAGAGCGGCCGGTAGGCCAGTCACAAAGAACAACCCCAACATAACGAGTGCCCGAACCGAATTCGCAAGAATCAATATGGTTTTGCGGTTGTAACGATCTGCAACCTGCCCACCGATCAATGACAAGGTCAAGACCGGGAAAAACATCGTCAGGCCAATCATCCCCAACAGAAAAGCCGATTCTTCTATGGAACTGGTTTCTCGAGCGAGATCATAAACCTGCCACCCAACGGCCACCGCAGTCATTTGACGGGCACCAGCAATGATTACCCGTCCAAGCAGAAAATTACGGTAGCCGCGATATTTAAAAATTTCGAGGGATGGGAGGAGTGATTTCCGTGTCAATGTCTTTGTATTTTAGTGCTCTTTTTTGCGAAGAACATCATTTGCGTGCGAAAGTACAACAATGAAACCAATTGCAGTTTGATTGCTGTTACCAACCGGTGCTCGCGGCAATTCACGACCTAGTCGGACACCAAAATAAACGCCATTGGAAGGCTTTTACGGACCCTTTATGGGGTGTTTTTACCCCATCGTATCTTTTGTAGAATTATGCCCTGGCCGTTGGCTTTCTTTGTGGGGTATGGGTGCGATTTTCAAAAAAATAAGCAAACAATGAAGACACCGGTTTTAATGGTCGTTTTATTGCTGGCATCGCTGACTACCAGCTGTTCCAAAGATGAAGATATGACTGTTCCGATGAATGAGGCGGATCACCATCTGCTTTTCGTGGGCAATAGCCTTACTTATTACAACGACCTACCCGGCTTGGTAAAGGAGGCCGCCGCCGCTAAAGGAGTCGTCATCGAAACCGAAATGCTGGCGTATGCAAATTACGCCATTGTCGATCATTGGGCGGACGGTATCGTCCAAAAGTCAATTGCCTCCCAAAAGTATGATTTCGTAATCATCCAACAGGGGCCCTCCTCTTTACAAGAAGGTCGCGAGATGTTGATTGAGGGCGGGAAAGAATACGCCGACTTGTGCCTAGAGAATAATGTTGCCTTAGCCTATTTCATGGTCTGGCCCTCTCGCAGTTACTATCACACCTTTGACCGGGTCATCGCCAATTATACGGCTGCCGCTGAAGCCAATCAGGCGATTCTCTGTCCGGTCGGCAAAGCTTGGAAAGAGCATTTCGATCGCACCGAGGATTTTTCTTATTACGGGCCGGATCAGTTTCATCCATCTTTAAAGGGAAGCGAAGTGGCGGCAAAGGTGATCGTGGATGCTTTATTTTAATTTAAAAGCAGTGCCAAACCGGGTGGAGGGACACATCCTACTAGCACGCTTCACTTGGAGCTGCAATGATGGACCCATTGTTTTTGTTCGCTTTCGGACGACAATTGTCCGATATCGAACAATTCGCCCACTTGCCCTAAATTACAAAAACCTATATATCAAACACTTACACACTATAACAGGACTGGCATGGCTTTCGGAATAGAAGGAACAAAACTATTATTATGAAAGTCACAATATGCTTAGTTATCTTTTGTTTCTCCTTGACTGGTCTTTCTCTGATGGCACAAACAGCCGATACAAATTCTCCGAGTCTTGCTCTGATGCCTACGCAAGAAAAAAGCTATAACATCATCAAAGCTGAATATGCATTGGAAATAACGGAAATTATGCATTCATCGACCATCAAGGATAAAAATGCCGCCATGCGGACCGCTTGGCGGCAACGCAATCAAAAAATGAAGGCGATCCTGTTGGAGGAACAATTCCAAACAATACTCAAAAGAGAAAAGACACCAGCTTTTCTTAAGGTAAACTCAAAGGGAAAAGACCAGAAAGGGAACATCTCTTCCTGATGGCTAAATTTATGATCGCTCACCGTTCTGACCGGACCTTAGAAAACCAATTCTGCTCACAAAACATGATTCTGCAACATAGCTTTAGTGATAAAGGATGCTCCCTGATTATTCAGGAAAAATAGATACGGGCTGTATCCTGATTTCAGCACTGTCAGCTCTTTATTTGGCCATATATTCGTAATACAACCTCATGGGCAAAATTAGTTTAGACACGGTACCAATCAGCTGGACCGGTACTACGACCGAGAAGTAATCTGCTCAATCACGGTCTTCATTTGCGAATAATCTGCATAGCCATTGGCCACCCGATACAATTGTTGATCTTCTCGAAACAACACCGTAGGATACCCTCTCACGCCCCAGTTCCTGTTGAGTTGAAAATCGCTGTAGGTCTTTTGTTTGGCCTCTTCACTGTCGAAAGCGATGGCAAATTCATCAAATGGAATTGCAAATTGCCCGCAGATGGACTGATAAAAAGCGACGTCCTTGGGATCTTCATTTTCGACATAAAACTTACGGGAAACCGCTTCAAAGAAGTCGAACTCATAACTGCCCATCCATTTCCGGGAGGCGACTACCGCCCGGCAAGCGGGTTCCGTATCGTAATTGAAATGATCCAGTTGAAAGAGTTTTTCTCCGAAAGGTTGTCCGCTCCGCCGGTTTACTTCTTCCCAGTGGTGTCTGAGAAAATTCTTCATTTTGTCGTTCCAGGGATCGCCGCCACCGGGTCGCAAACCTCCGACAACGATGGTAAAACGGAATTGCTCAAAATGTTCCTTGAGTTGCATCAAGTCATTTGAAATGCCCCAACACCACGAACACATGGGATCACCTACGTAAATGATCTCCTTTCCTTCTTCCTTTTCAACTTGCTGAAGGGAAGAATTGTCCAGGTCAGCGGGGTGACATAACCCCGTTTCCGGGTCACAGACAAATGCTCTCTTGTTCATACCGGTATTGCTTAGTTTGTATTATCGCTCAAAATTAAGAAAGAAGACGAGAAGGGGCGGAATAAAACTTACCAGATTGGTTGTGCCCCCAATAAATGCTCCACAAAGTAGTTCAGACGACGTCTGCGGAAATAGTCATAGTACGGCCCCCTATAGCCGTGGTGCTGACTCGGCAGGATCAACATATCAAACTGCTTATTGGCTTTGATGAGGGCCTCGGCCAGTTTGAAGGTTGCGGAGGGGTTTACATTTTCGTCCAAACCTCCGTGCGTGATCAGCAGGCGCCCTTTTAAATTACCGGCCATCGTTACATTGGAGACTTCGTGGTAAGTCGAATCGACCGGCCAGCCCATGTACATTTCCGGCCACCAGGCTTTCTCCATGCGGAAATCGTGATCGGCCGAACTGGCCACCCCCACCTTGTAAAAATCGGGGAATTGCAGTACGCCATGAGCAGCATCGTATCCGCCGGCAGAATGCCCAAAGATCCCCACCCGGGAAGTATCTATCCAGGAATATCGCTCGCCCAATTGCCGGATCGCTAGTACGTGATCCAGTAGATTTTGGCCCATGTCCTTGTACGAAACATCGTGAAATGCCTTTGATCGCCCATAGGTACCCATGCCGTCAATGCGCACGATGATAAAACCCAGTTCTGCAATGTCTTGAATACCGCCGTAGAAGTTATGGAAAAAGCTTCTGGGAAAAACTTGCGTATGCGGACCCGTATAACTGTAGTCAATCACCGGATATTGCTTTGCGGCATCGAAATTGGTCGGCTTCCACAGCGCACCGTGAAGCGTTGTTTTTCCATCCCTGCCCACTGCCGTAAAGGGTTCTGCCGGCTTCCATCCAATGCTGTCCATCCAACTGATATCGGTTTGGGTCAGCTCTACTTTCTCTTTTGCAGTTTCGATGGCTCTTAGTAAAAATTTTGTCGGTTGCTGGGGTTGCGACCACTCGTCGATGAAAAAACGGCCATCCGGAGAAAACCGGACCACATGGTTGCCCGTTTCGGGAGTCAGGCACGTCATGTCTCCTCCTTTGATGGATATGCTGTAGAGGTATTGGTAGTAAGGATTGTCGGCCGTATCGACGCCCGAAGCTAAAAAGTAGATGACTCCTTTCTCCTGGTCAATCCGCACAATGCGGTGAATGACAAAATCCCCCTGACTTAGTCGCCTCAGTTGCTTTGCCTCTAAATCATAGGCGTACAACTGCTTCCAGCCGCTCCGCTCCGAAAGAAATGTGAAGCCCCCAGAGGCTTCTACGGGAAGGAATCCCAAACTGCCGTCAATATTGGTCGTACTGGTTTCTGAAAACAGGTGTTCCTCCTCACCGGTGTTCAAGTCAAATTTCAAAAAATCGATCTTTTGGAATCCTCTCTTTTGATCACAAACGAGTAATTCCTGTGTTTCTTCCAAAATCCAGGTGGTGTACTGATTGATGTGAGTTCTCGGGGAGAGTTGAATGGGCGACTCTTTTTTCAGCTCTACATTGTACAACTTAGGCGTCATCTTAACGATGGTGGTATCTCCCGGAGAGGCCCGAAAATAGGACAACAATTTAGGTCGGTACAAAGTATCGATGCTATAGTCCAGCAAATACATTTTCTCTGCATTCCGCAGATCGCATAGATTGGTCTTCAACCATTTGGAATCTTCAGACCAACGGACACTGAACCGCTCGGGACGATCTCCGTTTTCACCTTCGATCAGGTCACCCCAGCCATAGTAGGTGCCATATTCGTAGTGCTTTTGCCCGTCGGTGCTCAACTGGAATTCCTCTTCCGTTTCGGTCGACTTCAAAAAAAGGTTGTAATCTCTCGTGAAGGCCTCCCATTTACCATCGGGCGAAGTGGATCGGTCAGTCCCGCCCTCCTCCTTCTCCGCTTCTTTTAGGGCCAGTGTATAATCCTTGAGGTTCAATAAATAATCTTTGTCTTTCACTTTGATCACCAGGCTGTCCGCAGCAATGTATGTTACCCGATCGAACGGCAGTTCGTTGGCTTGAATGGTGTCTTCCACTACCGCATTCAAAGCATCCGCCAATCGTTGTTGATCGAACAAGGGTTCCTTGGTCAATCGATCGAATGAAACCCGATAAAAATCCTTTTTCTCATGGCCAAACTCCAGCATCCACATCCCCGTACTATCCGGAAAAAAGTCAGCGGTCAGATAGACATTAAAGACCTTTTTATTCACCAGGTTTTGCCACAAGAATGACTCCGCACGGCGGTAGTCTTCTTTGGAAACCTCTTGTGCGGATAGGTTCAAACAGAACCAGGTAAATAACAGGAGAGAAAATGCAACGGGTCGTGGGGAAATCGAGGTCTTCATTCAGGTGTTGTTTAAATTTTATTAATTGAATTTTTTTCACCGTAGCGCTGCTATGCTGAAAAAAAAACCGATTCTGAGAACCATTTATCTGATTTTTTCGCTGCGAAACAGAAACTTTAGACAACTTCATTAGATGACAGCAAAGTTGTATGCTTTCTTAAAATTAAAAAGGAAGGTGAGAAATCCATCTTTAGTAGATCGAAAAGTGGGCACTGAAATATTTAAGACAAAAATCTGACAAAATTAGAATTACACATATATGACTTTATTCTTATCAGTATTTTGCAGTCATTATGAAAATTATCCTGTACCATACCAACCTCTTTGCCGGCATATTTTTTTTCCTAATCAACGGGCTTTCGGGCCCCGTGGCTCAGACCGCGGCGGGGGATTCCATTAGAATTGAAAGCGAAGGAACTGACCTGGGATGGGACATTGCCTTATCGGCCGACGGAAGTAGAATTGCAGGCCGGATCGGGCCCGGCCAAGCCGGCATCTTCGAACTTAAGGACGGCCAATGGTCTTTGATCAGAGATCCATTACCCGGGGCCGTCACCAATCCAATTGCGCTTTCTGGCGATGGAAAAACCATTGCCCTGACAAATTTTGGTTACGATCTGCAGGGTACCAATGCCGGTCGGGTCATTGTCTACCGGCAAATGGGGAATTACTGGGTACAGCTGGGAGATCCCTTAGTGGGAGACAGCGAGTACGATGAATTTGGAAGCGCAGTATCACTGTCGGCTGATGGTCAAAGATTAGCGGTCGGAGCGCCTGACCATGAAAGCTCGGACGGACAGGTAAAAGTCTTTGACTGGCAGGATGGAGCCTGGACTCAAATCGGACAAGACCTCTTACTGGAGGGACGGCAAAAATTTGGGTTTGATGTGGCTTTATCCGACGACGGCAATCGACTCATTGTCGGTGTTTGTTGGGGGCTTCTTTCTCAAGCAGCTCGGGTTTTCGAATTGCAGGAAGGGAATTGGATACAGATTGGTAAGACCCTAACGGGCGAAGCAAGTTATAAGGACGGAGGATTCCCCGTAGCAATCTCGGGAGATGGCCGCCGGGTAGCCGTCGGTGCCCCCAGTCGCGGCCGGCGAAACTTTCCGGAGCCCGGATTGGCGGCAGTATTTGAATGGCAGGAAAACGATTGGATACAACTGGGAACAAACATCGATGGAGACGAAGAAAACGATGCTTTCGGCACCTCAGTAGCCCTTTCAACCAACGGCAATCGCTTAGTCGTAGGAGCGCGTTTCCACGGCGGAGAAAGCGGCAAAGCTTCCGGTTACCACCAGGCCGGCCAAGTCAAACTAATGGAATGGAATGGCGCAGCATGGCAACAAATAGGACGCGACATCCTCGGCGAGGAGCAATTCGAATGGGTAGGTGCCTCCGTCGGAATTTCCGGCTCTGGAGATCGGGTTTGCATCGGTGCGCCCGGCCGATCCCTGCAAACTACCGGGGGGCAGGT
>JANQRV010000284.1 GCA_028284395.1 Saprospiraceae bacterium | reverse complement strand
GTTTAAACTTTATCCTTCGGCCTGCAAATGCCCATTTTTGGAACCTCATTTCACCAAATTTTTAGACCATAGCGCTGCTATGCATCAAAAATTTGGCTTTATGAGAACCCCAAACTGAACATTTTCGGCTGCGAAAACAAAATTTAAACATTCTAAGGTTTTTTCAATTTGGCTACTTTCAGCTCGCCAAATTTTACATTAATCTGAAAGAAACTATAAAATTCCTGGTTCGAAGGTTTGTAGGTCATTTTTTGCACTTGATCAGCAGCGGCATCCTCATTTTCGTATTCCACTTTCAGATCTTCCGGCAAATTTAAGTTGGTCGACAGGGTTTGCAAATTATAGGCAACGCGTTCGGGTTGCGGAGTAAACGTATATACATCTGCTTTGTCGGCATCGATTTTCAGGGAAGCCAGTAAAGGGTTGGCAAAAACCCGGATGACACCGTATTGAGCCTGGATATCGAACTCTCCCTGAATATTGTGGAGATTGATGTTGGAGCGGCGAGACTGAATGCTGGCCTTAGTATTTAGATCGTGTCCTTCCAAATCTCCAAACCGGGTTTTGACATCCAGAAAACCACTCAATTCCCTAAGGGCGATTTGGGTAAAGGAGCTATTGATGCGCAAGCGATTGGTCAAATTGCTGAGGGAGGCAATACCAAAGTGATTTTTCAAATAGACCGGGCAGTCCTTCGGCAATGTAATATTGTATTTGACGACCAAAAGGGATTGGGGATTGCCATTTCCCGTATCGAGGTAGTTGCGGAGATAGACCTTGTTTTTGAGGCGGGTTGCCAGGTATTTGATCTTTTGCAAATCCGACTTGGCAATCGCTTTTTCGGGGTGTTTAGCCGTTAGCTCGATGACTACCTTTATCTCGTCTTTATCCCAGGTCTTGATATTGATTTCGGCTTTTTGGCCTTCGATGTTCACCTCCGCTCCCTCCTCATACTTGAAAGACTTGTTGACAGTCATCGTCACTACCTGCAACGTTGTTTGTGCGTGCACGTATCCGATGACCAGAAAACCGACGACTATTAAAAACCTCTTCATTACATCGTGTTTAAATTACTTTTTGGATTGGTAATATTTTGCGATTGTAATCCTGGGTACGAAACTGGCTCCGACACCATTTGTGTGGCCAGCCACCGCATAGTCCATCCCAAAACCAAGATCCCAATCGCTGCGACCTCCCAGGGCAATGTCTACCCCGGCACCAAAATTCACATTAAAGAAAAAGAAGTTGATCCAATCGGTACCATAAATGGGAGCATCGGCCGAATCCGGATTGTATTTATGCCGATAAAATCCCGGGCCGACCCGAACTTGGGCGTACCCCTTTACCAGATCTCGTTGAGCGTAGTAGCGCCCGAAACCGTGAAAAGCTACCAATTGTTGTTTTCGGCCGGCATCAATGGGCTCCGGGTCCATACCGACGACCCCATTAACCCCCACCATCCATCTGCCGCTTACCAATAAACTTCGATAGACAGTCAGGGAATGCGCCAGGACATCTCTCAAATTAGCGGACTCGATTGGTGCCGAATAACCAAAGCTGGCGTAGACTTCCTTACCGTAAATGCTTGATCCACCCCGCTGAGACCAGCTTGTTGAAGTACAACAGACAACGATCAGAAGGGCAATCAAAATTCTTAAATGCATATAAGCCGTGTTCATTTTAGGGAATTACAATTAAGTCTTTGGCGATGGTTGTTCTTTCCAGTTCTATGTCTTTGATTTTATGAATTAAATCGTCGTCAAGGCCATAAAGTTCGGCCATCTCCTGAATTTCTGCCTTCGCTTCCTCCAATTCGGTCAATTCCGCCATTCTTTCATGGTAGTTTGTCTGCTCTTTCAAAAATGGTCGCTCTTCGTACAGGGCCAGAATCTGATCAAAATCCGCATCATCTTGATCCCAGTCTACTGAAAAAGGATAATGATCTACTTCCTCGGTCGCAAAAGCCAAAACGGTGGCATCCCGGTTACTCTGCTGATAGAGAAAAACCGCGGCGCTTACCAAACCTACCATGACGGCAGCAGCGGCAACGGAACGCCAATTTCGCATGGGAACTACCTTCGACCTGGGTTCTAAATCGGCAGCAATGCGCTCCCAGATATCGACCGGAGGCGCAAATTCTCCGAGGCGTGGTACTGCTTCTCCAATGAGTTCTTCCTGCGACAGGGTAGACTGAATGGCACTCCAATTGGAAGGATCCGGAAAATACTCCGGCAACTCTTCAATAGCCCGTTTGAGGGTCGATTTATTCACTTCTTTCACTCCGTACCGAAATTTAAAAGTTTGCTAATGGTTGACCTCAAATTCTTTTTAGCGTAAAACAGTTGCGATTTGGAAGTCCCGACGGTAATCCCCAGCAATTCAGCGACCTCCTTGTGGGAAAACCCCTCTACTTCAATGAGCACAAAAACGGTACGGTAGCCATCGGGGAGTGCCTTAATGGCCTTTTCGAGGTATTCCACTTCCAGGTGGTCTCCCCAATCGACAAATTGCTCCGGGGGGACTTCTTCGATGGACCCCGTCCGAACCTGTTTGCGCAGCTTACTAAGGGCGGTTCTCACGACAATGGTTTTGATCCAAGCTCCCAAGGAAGATTCCCGTCGAAAGCTGCGAAGATTTTGGAAGACCTTTACGAAAGCCTCCTGTAATACATCATTGGCCTGATCAAAATCGCTTACGATGCGGTATGCAACTGTATACATCGCACGACTATACTTCTCATACAGCTCCTTTTGAGCAATACGATCGTTTTTTAAACAATCTTCAATCAATTGATTTTCAGTCATGTTTAAAACATAAGACATAGCTGTGCTGCCATTTAATTATAAACAAAGAGTCCATCATTCAACAAATGGTTGTATCCAGCTTCGATAATCAGAATTTAAAGTCCATTCTCGCGGTCAGATTCCGTGGCCCTTCCAGGAGACCGGGCCGAATCGAATACACTTCATTGAAGGCGTTGTTCAAAATCAGCGAAGCTTTAATATGAGCCCCCAAATTGCATGCCATCCTGGCATTAATGGTCGTGTATCCTTTATTGTTCTCGTTTCTGAAGCTGGAGAGTCCCGGAATGATCAATTCGAACACAGCATCGATAGCATCAAGATTACTACTGTAAAAAGCAGCTATTCCAAAGGTAAATGCTTTGTAGCTCGTTTGCAAATCCATTTTAAAGACGTGCTGAGAGCGATACTTCAAAATGTTTTCCTCGATCGAGGAGTTATTGCTGTTAATCTGTCCCTGCGTATCGGTTCCATCACCTCGGATGGGGGTCAGATCGAATTCGCCAAACCTCGGGTCGATGTAGGTGTACCCACCAAGAATACTGGTTGGCAGTCCAAAAATTTGCCCTCTGCCGGCCACGGAGATTTCAAAACCAGTAATGTCCGTATCGCCAATGTTGACGGACTGAAATGCCGTACCACAATTTCCCGTACCGGTGAGATTAAACTCCATCATATCCTGGTAGTTCATCGTAAAACCGGCGATGTCGATATATCCTTCGAAAGACGCCACGCGGAATCCCTGTTTGATACCAATCTCACTCGACCAGCCCGACTCCGACTGGAGCGTAGGGTTGGGTAAAACGGCAAGGCCTCCGACCGTCGTCACAATGTAACGCTCGGCAATGGTGGGGTAACGATAACCTTGGCCCCAGGAAGCCCTTACGAAAGTCGCTTCCGATAACTCGTAGTTTAGACCAAGGCGAAACACCGGTTTGGATTCGCGTTCTTTAGAGGGTAGCACGGGCGCATCGGCGCAGGGTGTTTCGAAACCGGGGTTGTCCAGCAAATTATCTTCATAGCGGAATCCCAAAGAAGCGTTGAGTCGATTGCCAAGTTTCTTGTCGAATTGTAAAAAAGCAGCCAGGTTACGCGAAGTGAAAGTAGTGTCGCCGTATAACTCTGCTTCCACCCGGCTACCGGTGGCCACAAATCCGGCGGTAGTTACGAGGTCGATCTTTTCGAATTTTTTCTGAAACTGATATTCTGTATAGTATTGCCAAGATTGGTTTGACCGATCGTTGGACAACTTATTGTCTACTTTGTAATAGCGCCCCAGAATTCGGTGCCGGTTACCAGCCTTGTCATAATAGGTCAGCCTTGGATCGAGGTTATAGCGGGTGAGATCATTGGCGTTATCGGTATTCGGAGCTCCGATGTAGGCTGTTTCCTGCCCCGACCAGTAGAAGAAACTGGTTCTGCTGCCGGAATTGATGTTGCCGTTCAATCCAATACTGAGTCGATCGTTGATGCGATAGCGAGTGCTGAAATTAAAGCGGCCGGCTTCCCGTTCGGTATCTTTATTAAAACTTTCTTCGTCGATGTAGAAACCGCCGAGTACCAAATCAAATTTTCCGATCTTGCGCTTGTGTGTAAAATTGGCTCCAATGGTACGTGGAGCTGAATCCCACCATTTTAAACTTTCCACCTTTGGGTCAAAAAAGTGGGTATAGAAGACCGCTCCCTTGGTTTCCGGCTCCGATTTAGCATAGGCAGTTCGAACATTAATGATTCCGTTTAAGGCCGAAGAGCCATATAGTGCCGAGGACGCCCCCTTGAGAATTTCGACTTGAGCCGTATTTTCCAGAGCGATGTCGGACCAGTTGGGAAAACCGGAGGGTGCATCCAAAATAGGAATATCGTCGACCAATAAGAGCACGCGGCTCCCCGCCCCTTGTGAATAACCAGACCCCTCTCTGATATTGGCCTGCCCGTCAATGACGGTTACTCCGGGTACTTTCTGCAACGCCCCGTCGAGGGCGGTCTGGTTCGTACTTTCTATGAGGTTTGGTTGGAGAATTTCCATAGAAACGGTAACTTCGCTCAGCGGCTTTTCATACTTACCACTAGTCACCGTAGCTGTTTCCAAAAGGGTTGCAGTTGGTTTCAGACTGATGTTAAGTGTTTTTGATTCATCCTCTTGTAGGATATGCTCCTGTACATAGGTTTCGTATCCAACATAGCTAACCTCCAGCAAGTAAGTACCAGCATTCAACGTGATTTCGAAATTACCGTCAAAGTCGGTAACAACTCCTGGCCCACTCTGGACTTGAATGGTGGCAGCGATGAGCGGTTCCCCGTTTTCTTCATCGAGTATACGCCCCTGAATGGTGGCTTGCTGGGCATATAGGCAGGCAGTCAGAACAAAACATTGGATTGTGATTGAGACTAAGGCCCTTTTTATCATTTGAACTTAAAATTTAATGAAAAAACACACTGCAGTAAAGGCATCGAATGCAGTGTAAAAGCTTTTGAAGCAATGTTCAAATAGGACTGGATAGGGGCGAATATAGAGGAATGCCGCATAAAAACTAAATTTTTTTGACATAACAGCAAGGTGAATTGCAGTTCTAAACATCTATATAATATATTTGCCGGAATAGTCTATCTTTCGGCCAACATCACCATATTCAGTGCTGAAATTCATAACATTACACCCTTGACAACCTCTAAAATCAGTGAGGAAAATCGTTTTGAATTAAAAAAGTTTCGATTATGTACAAAGTAGTTTTACCACTATTTATGCTCTTGTTTTGTGTAAAATTGTCTGCCCAGGAAGCTTGCATTCCCGATACTACGTTGGCAGATACTGTAATTATTGCTCCGGAACCGTTTCATCCGGATCTCCGTCCGATGGGTGGTATTCAAGACACTGCCTGTCTGAACACCTATTTTGAAACGACATTACAGGTAAGAATTCCGGATACGGTCGGCACGATCGCGATCAATGGTGTTAGTCTGGCACCAGAAGGTGCCATCATGAATCTTCCGGATGGTTTGGAATACGTTTGCAATCCTCCCAATTGCACTTTTCTCGCAGATTCTGTCGGTTGTTTAACGGTTCGTGGAACGCCCACCAATTCCATGCAGTTAGGAGCCAATGACCTCGAGCTGAGATTCCTGTTTGATACCGACTTGATCGACCTGGAAGTCACCTATCCGGATAGGACGGGCCTTTTACCAGAAACTGCCAATGGCAATTACTTTCTCTTCGTCAAGGAGGAGGGTTCCGAAAATTGCTTTATGGGGGTTACTTCTACGACGGATTTTGTACGGCAAAATCTGAGCATACGCAATGCTCCGAATCCTTTTTCCGGCAGAACGAATATAGAAATCAACTCTTTTATCTCCGACGACTTTGATTTTAAGATATATGATCTGATGGGGAAAGAGTTGTATCGCGAAAGAGTTCAGATCACTCAGGGAGACAATCGCCTGCCATTTGACGGAAGTTTCCTGCCGGAGGGCGCTTACCTCTATTCACTTTCCAATGAAAAGGGCATCATTTCCAGCAAAATGATGATCAATCGATAACTGCTATTATTCTAGAATAAGCAGCAACACTACTTTCCATTTATAGCATCATCTCCGCAAGACCTGCAATCTACTTTTTGCAGGTCTTGCCGGATTTTTTTCATAGACACAATCACTAACATGAAAAGTTATCTACACTGGATTGTAGTATTATTGCTCGGGCTGCTTTGCAATCATTTTGATGCCGCTGGACAAACCGGTTGCCCGGGCTGCTCCATTGCACTACCGATGGACCTACCGGAAGATACCATATTCCTCTCCGAAGCTCCGACCGGGCGAGTCGGTGAAGCTTATGACGGTACCATTAGTTTTCGGTTGCCCAAGAGTACGGACCCGGTAGCAGAAGTAGACCCCAATACAGCTCCCGGCATCTCCCTGGATAAAATCACTATTAAGTCCATTAGCAACCTGCCTCCGGGACTGGCCTGGGAAGCCAATCAATTGGAATTTAATGTCCGGGAAGAAACCGACGGCTGCATGCGGTTTTGTGGCAACCCTTTGCAACCGGGCATCTACCTGGTAGAGGTCGTGATCGAAGCAAGAGTGCTGATTATCAATCAAACCACTTTTTTTTCTTTTCCGATCGAAATTTTGCCGGCTGAAAGCACCACCGAAGGTTTCAGCCTGATCAACCGAACGGGGTGTGACCAGGTGGAAACCAGTTTTGTCAACAATATCTCATCGGAGGGCCGGGAGGGCTTCCAATATTCCTGGGACTTTGGCAATGGACAGATTTCAACAGAAGAAAACCCAGGTTCGCAACAATATGATGAACCGGGGACCTATCAAGTCCGCTACCAGGCAGTGATCGATACCGGCAACTTTATCCTTACCAAAGCTACACTCAAAGAAGTTGATTGTACCGATATCCTCGGCCGACCGGATCTGAGACTGAAGATTTTCGATCCCAATGATGAAGAGATCTATACCTCCGTCGTCTTCGACAATGCAGAAGTGCCCTTGACCATTGAGATCAACCTGCCCATTGATACCGGCACTTACCGCCTACAGGTGATCGATGAAGATACCGGCATCGGAGGTGATGCCAACTGTGGAGAAGTAAATTTCAGCCAATCTGCCGTCGGGACGTTGACCGCGAAAGACTTTGAAGTTGAGTTGGAGTTATTCAACCTCATCGATACCATTATTTCCACCGATACGATCACCGTTTTCGAGGGGCCAATGGCACCAGAGATCCAGTCTGACAACATTGATATGGAAGCGATGTGTGTTGGCGACACGGTGGTTCTTCAAACCGATATCGGCCCCGGACAATGGTACCGAAACGGCATACCGGTTGCCGCTGAGGCCATGAACCTATCCGTTGCCGAAACTGGAGATTATTGGTTTGTTTACACCAATGCTTTTGGATGTCAAGCAACTTCTGAAAGTTATTCAGTCCTATTTAATGATTTGCCGGCTGCACCGGTTTTCACCGAGAATGAGAATCTTCTGGAGTTATTTGACCAGGATCAGTTACCTGAGTCCTATTCTTTGGCGTGGCAGCTCGATGGAGCCTTCATCCCGGATGCCAATGAGTTGAGTTGGTGCGCGAATGCCTCCGGCCGGTATCAGCTGTTGTTAACGGACAATGATTCCGGTTGCAGCAATAGTTATGGACAACAAGTAAACTACGATCCATCCGTTCAAAACTGCAACCTAACTTCTGTACAGAATGAGCAGACCGGCATTCAAAATCTGTCGGTTTTCCCTAATCCTACCAAAGATCTGCTAAATCTGGATTTGGATTTTACAATTCCGAACGAACTGCGTCTTTTTGTTTTGGACTTGCACGGCCGGGTGATACATATGAGGCAAATTTCCGGAAACAGTCCGGGATACAGAGCGACCATCGACTTACAAACTTTTCCAAGTGGCATTTATTTGCTTCGAATGGAAGTCGATGGTTTCTCTGAAACGCGAAAGATTGTCAAGCAATGACCCGAAAAATCAGGACAACGGCGATATTATTGATTGGCAGATTGAATCCGCCGCAGGAAATGATTACTCCGGGCGGGTTCAATCGCCTGAATTTCGAACGGCTCGCCGTTGGGCATCTTGACGACTAAATCCTTTGCCTTTAATTTTTCAAATTCTTCCATAAATCTCGGATTATTGGATACAATGCTCAATATGCCTCCTTTAAACCCAAAGTAGTAGTAGAGTTCATTAGGGGATTTGAGATGAATGTACAAACGGTCGTCCTCGTTGGAAGGCATTTTGAACTCTATCGAGCAAGTAATCATTTTACCAATGGATTCCCCATTGATACTGATCAATCCCGTCTTATTACTCGTCGAAATAAACGATTGTAATTCGGGATGCCATTTCATTTTTAATTGACTAAACAGGAACGTGTACGGATTGTATTTTTTCGGAATATCGAGGAAGCCCGTACTCATCGCATTGATCACTTCCTGCATATCCTTATTGGCCGGGAAAATTTCGGTGGCCACCTTGCGGTAATAATTTAGATCCGTGAGATAGACAATGTTTTGTGCATCGAACGACGAAGCTTGAAAATCATTACTCATGATCTTGAGCAAGGGTTCCGGTATGGCCGAAATCTTAATTCCTGCCATCATCTCAGCAGTCACCGGGTTCAGATCCACCTCCGGTTCCATGGAAATGCTCATCATCGAAGTATCGATCTCTTCCAGGAGTATGATATCCGAATTCTTTTCTTCTTCCGTTTCGGGAGCTTTTTCCGGGAAAGTGGCTTTAGCCGTGCCGGCGGCATCGATCTGAATGAAATCCTTGAAGCCGGAACCGATGTTGAATCGTCCTTCGGCTTCAATTTCTCCAGTTTGGTTTTTGAAAACCAACAAATTTCCTTTGAGTTCCTCGCGAATTACTTTCGAGGAATCTCCAAATATGAACTGATCTACCGCCTCGTCGTATTTGAAAACGCCTTTTGCCTGGAGTATGTCCCGGTCCTTGCGATAAGGCAGGGGTCCCATGACGCTTGGATAAATCCTGGAAGTCCCTTTGCTGAGGAATAAGCCAGTCTTTAGCGCCGCTCCGTTGTAGCTCTTGGGTTCATCAAACTCAATTGCCAGGTCCTTCTTATCCCCTTTACTGTGGATGGAAAACCAATGCTTTTCCGGTAACTTATCGGCGTCCAGTCGAGCAAAACCGTCGAACTTCAAATTTTTGGAATCGGCAGTCAAACTGATTGTTCCGCGAAACTCCGTTTTGTGGTCAATGTAGAAATTGTCTTCGGGGGTGACATTTCCGGTCGCTTTCGTAATAACGAGGCGTTCTTTGATCGGTCCTTTCCCGGTTCGTTGAGATACGATGTCGGTCAATGCAATTTCCTGCTCCCGGTCACCAATGTTGTATTCATAGAAACCAGATGCTTTGTATAATTTTTTGCCCAAAATGTTGACTACGGCTTTGTTGATTACGTGGTAGCGGTTCAGCGTGTCCGCAATGATCTGTGCATTCTCGAGCGTGGCCATGACCCCTCCCGGCTGAAGTTGTACTTTACCACTATCCGGATAGACGAAGGCATCACCCGCAACAATATACGGGACACCACCTATGTCTAATTCACTACTCCTCAGGTTGTAAATGGCCGTCTCTCCGTCAAAGACCAGGGAGTCCTGGTCCTCGTGAACGGAAAGGAACTCTCCCAATTTGTTTTTTTCTGATTTGAAGGTGATGGTCTCTCCGGCCATATCCCAATCGAACTCATTCATCGACGTCTCGTACTTATTGTAGGGCAACTTGGTCCGCACCTTGGCATCATTCGCTTTGAAATAACCCACTTCCTTTACAAAATCAACTTGCCCCAGTACATTAGAAGTTTGCAGAGCCAAATCTTGCGCGTCAAAAGTTTTAATTCTGACGTCGGTGGTATCCGCATCCGCGGAAAAAGTACCGAATGAGAAGAGCTTCGAACGCATACTTGCTTTGTCCCAATCCAATAGTCCATCCCCTTTTAATCCACCCGGTGTCAAAATCAAGGTACCATCGAGGGTGTGATTATCCTCTTTAAAGAGGGCAAACGGGGCGATATCCGATGATACATACATACTGTCTTTGTAAGGTCGCCAGTCGATCTTCACATCCACTCCCCGCACCTGCGGTACCTGCACTTCCGCTTCCTCGTTCTCTTCGAGGTCAAATTTTTCGGCACTGGCCAGCAGCTGCTTCGGCTTAAAAACAATGTCTTCCGAGTTGATCGACGCTCCCAGATATTGCAAATTCCCGTTTCCCTGCAGGCCGGAATTACTGAGATTGATCTTCCCCGTATAACTTCCTTTTCCGTCGTAATTCGGATAGAGTTCTTCGGGTGTCTCTGTCTCAAATCCCAGGGATTGATCATGTTTCTGCAAGCGCAATTCTTCGTCAAACTCCGGGAAAATATTAGATGAATGCAACGTTCCCTTGAAACGGATGTCTTCCGGCCCAAAATCATCCAGATGATTGAAACTAAAAGGCTTAACTTCGAAATAAAAGGAATCGCGATCGTAGGCTCCGGCCAGAGTGCTATCCGAATCGTAATAAACGTAGGAATGCGTCTTACTCTGGAAAGAAGGGAACATCTTGATGGTATCTTTCCCCGATTTATTGGAAGGCGCATCGATCAACAAAACTCCCGATAAATCCTCGATTCTGGACCCAATGGACATGGCTACCTGACGGTTGTTCTGATCGAGTTCGCCCGTCCGTACAAAAAGGTCGAAATGGGCAACCGAATCCATCTGAATCTGAAACTTATCGTAATCAAAGTAGTAATCACTTCCCTCCAGAGTGGCGTAACCGGCAAAAACCCGGCCACTGAAATTCATATTTCGGTTGGCCTCCAGGGTAATGCTATTGGAATCAGGCACGAGTCCGACCCGTTGTACCGGGCTGAACTCAAGACTGGTGATCCCCGAAATATCAATGGTCTGGTTGTCCAGGTTCAAGACCGCATTGGCATCGTCGGTCTTGGATTTTATTTTGATCAAATCGTAATCTACCTGTTCCTGACTGGCATTTGCATAATGAAATACTTTATCCTTGATTTCGATGATTTGTTTGTCACTATCGTAGTTAATAAAACCTTTTGAGGTCAGATCATAGATCAGACTCTGAATATTATCGACCGTAAAATTACCGTTGATGCGACGAGCAATCAGGTTGGCATCGATGAAATTCGTTCCTTCTTGATCTGCCGTAATTTTCATAATCGCGATCGGATTCACATTTGCAATGTTCTGCACTCTACGGTAGTCCAATTCGGCATAGTATTTCAATGACTCGAAAAATACGTCCGTATTCTTGGCCAGGTTAATTGACTTACGACCGATGATAATGGAGTCGCGGTCGACGAAAGCATTAATGGTTTCCGCATCAATATTCACCTGGTGTAAGGAGCTGAAGAACGGGTTGCGATCGCTACCCCGATTACCACGACTCAGGGCAATGGCCCGCTTGGGAATGTTGTATCGAATATTTACGGATGGATGGTAAAGGGAATCCTGGCCGAAGTAAAATGTCGATTCCACTTGTTCACCGACAATCCGTTCTTCCCGCCGAATGGTAAACGATTCCGCCGTACCCCTGAAAACCAAATCCCCCTGTTCGTTAAAAATCTGAATAGAAGATCGTTGTTCACTATCGCCGAGGCCATAGACCAACTCGCCATTGAGCCGGAACCCGCCGACGTACTCAACCCCCTTTCCAAAGTTGTCGATCTTTAGAATGCGGTCGTAAGATTCAAAACGTGGATAGGTTCCCCCTACGGCAGAATTAGGCGTAATCAGTTTATCCTGAAAATTACCCCTAATTCCTTCGGCGCCAAAATAGAGCGGATAGTAAAGCGTAACATTGTCCGCTTCGTAAAGACTTCGCTTCACATCCAATTCGTAGTCGGAGAGAACTGCATAGGCTTCCATATCGTACCTCTCTTCCCAGTTTACCTTACCGCCCTTGCCCTTCCATACCAGGTCCAGGGGATAAAAGCTTCCTTCGGTTTCGTAAATAAAGATGGTATCTTTCTTACTGTACGCCATCAAGTCCAGGCCATCAAAGGAAAAAATGGGTTGATTTTCGATAAACTCAATTTTATAATCATCCGCAATGGTAAACCAAGTAGTAGAGTTTTCGGAAGACTTCAAGGCCTTCGTTTCAAAAAATTGATTGGAAAAGCGGATGAAATCAGCAAAACGTTTGTTGACTTTACCTTCCGATTTGGTGAGGATGTCCTGCAAAACTTGATGCCAGTCGTCAAACTTCTGATTGCTCTGTTCATCCTTTTTAATCATGGTGAGTCCCTTCAGATAGATCTGAAAGTAGGGGCTTGGATTCATTCTCTTCTCCAGCATCAGGTTTCCCATGGTCCGAATTTGCTCCATTTCCTCTTCGTCAAAGAGACCTCCTTTAACTACGGTTTCAAACTCGGTATACACTTCTTCCACTGCCTTTCGCCGACTGGAGGTCATGTATTCCTGCAATTCGCCAATGAAGGCGGTACGATCGGCCGAAAACTCATTAGGTCGCTGAGCATGAACTGCTTCTGGCAGTAGAAAAGCAATGGCAAATAGTAAGACAAGAGGATATAGAGGCTTCATAAAAACGAGATATATCAGGTAAACTAAATCAATTCTTAACCAACTTCATGGCAGTCCATTCTTCCTTGAGTAAGCTCTGTAAATGCTGGAAACCATTTAGCTCGGCTTCCTGTTTTACGAGGTCGTTATCTTCATGAAGGATGCCGGAAATCAACAATTCCCCACCTTTATTCAACTTAGCATATAACGTGCTAAGGCTACTTAAAATTACGTTTCTGTTGATATTCGCTAGGATTAGATCATATGCGCCGGGTGTCCATTCTTCGAGGTTACTTTGGCGAACCTCCAGATCTTCTACCTGGTTTAGCGCAGCGTTTTCTATTGTATTTTCAATTGCCCAATTATCGATATCGAAGGCTTCAACTGACTGGGCCCCAAGTTTTTTTGCAACGATGGCTAAAATGCCGGTACCACATCCATAGTCAAGCACTTTCTGCCCCGCCACGGATTGGTGCTCCATCATAGCTACCATCATATACGTAGTAGCATGGTGTCCGGTTCCAAAAGCCATCTTAGGATTTATTATAATATTTAATTGTACATCGGGATTGGCCCCATGAAAAGGCGCCCGTATGTAGCAGAAATCTCCTACCTGAATGGGGTCAAAATTGGACTCCCACACCGCATTCCAGTTTTTTGCGGGCAAGTTTTCCAAGGCAAACTCGAATGGAAAATCCCTTTGTATTTTTTTCAGGCCATTTGTCAGTTGCTCGACATCATTTTTTTCCGGAGCATAGGCCTTGATACTTTCGTCCTCTTCTTCGAATGCTTCAAAAGGCAATTGGCTGAGATAAGCCATGACGATGTCCTTATACCCGGGTTTCCAACCGGAAATGGTATACTTCCAATAATTCATTATTTCTTCGTATTTTTTGAAATTTGATGCTGGAATCCATTGGATCCATTTCTGCAAAGATCGCAAATTAAAACACTTCCGGTCCGGATACAGATCGGATAAAAGCGCATCGAATCCATGGTCAAAAGAATACTGCTCACGTTTTTCGGTCTCCTCGCAACTGTTGTCTTACTGTTTCTATTGTTCAATTATAAATCCGACTTGCCCGTAGAAAAATTGATTGAGAAGCACGGTCTGGCAGACTCTGAATTCATGGAAATGGATGGCATGCAAGTCCATTACCGGCAGACCGGAGAGGGGCCCCCTCTCCTACTGATACACGGTTTTGGAGGCAATCTATGGCACTGGAAGGACTGGACTTCCGAATTGGATCAAACCCATAAGGTGGTCAGTCTAGATCTTCCCGGGTTCGGACTGACCGGTCCTCACCCCGCTGGTGATTATTCGACAAAGATGTACATCGATTTTATCGACCGGTTCATGACAAAGCTATCGATAGACACTTTTCATCTCGGCGGAAACTCGATGGGAGGAGGATTCGCCTGGCAATATGCCGTGCAGTATCCGGAAAAAATCCGGAAACTGATCCTGGTTAACTCCAGCGGTTATCCTAGAGATGGGCAATCGGGAAAAATGCTGCTTGGTTTCAGACTTTTGCAAATGCCGGTCATCAACCAATTGGTCACAAAAATCACTCCTCGATCCATTTTAAAGAAGACGGTTGAAGATGTTTACGCAGATCCTACCCACGCCACTCCTCAAGAAGTGGATTTCTATTCTGATATGTTGCGCAGGAGCGGTAATCGGAGGGCATTGGTCCAAAGAATGGCGGTTGCCAAGGAAGACCTTTCCCCTGAAATCAAGAAAGTAAAGGCCCCTACCTTAATCGTCTGGGGAGACCGGGACAGATTGATCCCATTCGAAAATGCCTATCAATTCGAAAGAGATATTCCCAGCGCGAAGGCAATTGTTTACGAGAATGTGGGACATGTTCCGCAAATGGAAATCCCCGAACGATCGGTACGGGATGTCATTCATTTTTTGAGCGAATCATCGCCGGAGTAAATCATATGCAACCATGGACCTCAACTACTTTATCGAAGCACTTTCTGAAGATAAATTGGCCTATTTTGCCCTCCCCGTTTTCCTGTTGGCAGTTGCCGTTGAAGCTTGGGTAGACAAACGCGAGCGCCTTGACCTTTACAACCGCAAAGACAGCATCGCCTCTTTCTGGATGCTGGTCTTTACCGGCATCGTTGAATTTCTCCCGAAGTTGTTCGCTTTCATCGCCTTCTTTTATCTGCACGAATACAGCCCATTGAAAGAGGTAGTCCATCGGCAATGGTGGGCTTGGATGGTCCTCTTCTTCCTGGATGACTTTGCCTACTATTGGTTTCACCGTATGAACCACGAAGTCCGCCTCTTTTGGGCAGGCCATGTACCTCACCATTCCTCGGTAAAGCTGAATTTCGCAACGGCACTCCGACAGGGGGTTGGCGAGCGCATTCACAAGTATTTTTTCTGGCTTTGGATTCCCCTGTTGGGCTTCGATGCATTAATGATGATGACGATGATGTCGATCAATCTCATCTACCAGTTTTGGGTCCACACCGAATTGGTCGGCAAATTATCCAAACCCGTCGAACTAATATTCAATACCCCATCGCATCACCGGGTCCATCACGCCTCCAATGTTCGATACTTGGATTGCAATCATGCCGGGGTACTTATCATCTGGGATCGCATATTCGGAACTTTTTCGGAAGAGAAGGAATTTGAAAAGCCGGTCTATGGTCTGACCCAGAATATCGACTCTTATCATCCGATTACGGTCGCTACCCACGAATATCAGAACATATGGAAGGATGTGCGGCGCGCCCGCAAATGGTCTGATAAATTGAGGTACATTTTCTATGCACCGGGTTGGAGTCACGACGGAGAAGACAAGAGGGCCCGGGTCTTGCGGCAGAATCAAGTAAAATCTTAACGCCTTTAGTGGTACCGTGATGAGCGTCAAAATGACTACAGAGAGATTTGGTCACCAGCTGAAGTGAAGTTGTCGAAACAGCAAAGAAATAATTACGGTTATCTCAAAAAAGTCGTATCCTTGCCGGAATCCATTGCTGCTATTTACTGAATGTCCATGAAAGAAGAAGATCCCAGGGTTCCCATTCTCATCAACAGTTTCATTGCCACCACCGGCATGGGGTTTGCAATGATTCTCCCTATCATCGTCGGCGCCATCGTCGACGACCTCGAATTTAGCCGTCAAATGGTGGGTTGGATTGCAGCTGCCAATATTATGGGAATCGGTTTGGGTGGTATGTTTACTGCGATGCTGATTGGCCGTTTTTCTCAATTACACATTTTGCGTATCAGTCTTGTCGTCCTGTTGCTCCTAGACTTTGCTTCTATTTTTGTGTCTTCGGAGGCAGCGATCCTGTTGATTCGTTTTTTAAGCGGATTGGCTGGTGGATTTGTCTATGGGACAGCGATGGCGGTATTTTCCGGTTTAAATAATTCCATCAAAGCTTTTGGACTATACGTGATGACATTTTGCATTATGGGGGCGGTCATTACGAGTATCTTGCCATCTTTGATCGCCATAAAAGGGACAGCTGCGGGGTTTCTCACCCTGGTTGTACTTTCCATTCTTAGTTTGGCGGGAACCTGGTTCATTCGATCCATTAGTGATCAGATTAGCCTCAAGACCTTCGTTTCGCTTAAATTTCTTCTGTCAAAGAGAACCGTTGCTCTGGCGTTGTTAGGGTATTTCCTCATGCAAATGTCGGGTGGAACCATTTACGCCTACGTAGAAAGAATTGGTAAAGAAACCGGTGTATCTGCCGATTTCATTGGCATTACACTAGGACTTAGCTACCTGATCAGCATGGCCGGAGGCACTTTTGTCTTTATGCTCGGAGACAAAAGGGGGCTGCGATTTCCCATATTACTGGGACTGGGAGGATTGTTTGGAGGAATGGCCATCTTGTTTTGGTCTTCGATCCCTTTTCTGTTCCTGTTGGGCAACTGCCTGTTTGGGATCTCTTGGTCCATTGTTATTCCCTACTTTCAACAGATCCAGGCGCAGCAGGATCCCCACGGCAAAGTAGTATCATTCGGCACCTTGGTCAATATGGGTGGGCGGGCCTTTGGCCCCGCCATAGCTGCCTTAATTTTAGGGTCCGGTTCTTTTCTCAACGTCATTTGGATCGGTTTTGCAGCTGTTTTTCTATGTGCAATTGTCATTTGGCCACTGTTGCGGGTATAGCTTATGGAGTTGTCTAAAGTTTCCATTAATTTGCAATCATGAACAACCATCAACAGAAAGAACTCCGACCACTTCTAGTGGAAAAACCCATTCGGATTAACGGATACGACATCGACGTACTGGGCATAGTGAGCAATATTGTTTACGTTAGATGGTTTGAAGATCTACGCCATCATTTTCTAGACAAATATTGGCCCTACGAAGAGATGATCAAAATCAATCAATCTCCCGTGCTGGCCAAAACCGAATTGGAATACAAGTATCCACTAACGATTCACGACAAACCCGTGGGCCGCGTCTGGGTAGCGCATTTTGGTCGCGGGAAGTGGGAAATGTGTTTCGAAATCTCGATTGGTAACAAAATTGCCTGCAAAGGCAAACAAACCGGATATGTCATCGACACGAATCGAATGAAACCAATTCCGATACCGGAAGGTCTTCGTCAACAGTACGAGATTGAGCTACAAAAACGATAAGGTTGGCCTGTCATGGCCAATAAAGTTACCTTTGACTTTAAAGCACGTCAAAAAGCTAGATGAAAATGGTCTGTTCGATCCAGAACTCCAGTTATGCCATTTAAGAATTCTCGAGGGATTCGCCCCAATTGGGCTAGGTAATTCCATAAGCAGATGACATCCAGGCAAGTAGGTGAATAGAGTTAGAAATAAGAAAATGAATGTTAAATAGCGCGATTTTTTACAACAACGAAAATTTTGATACGTTATTATTACCGAGATGACCAAAAAAATTTTCTTCAAGGTTCTGGTATTGTCCTTACTTACGATTCAATTGTCGGGACAACAGGTGCTACGGCTAGGTGGTGGGTTTGGCCTTGGCATGAATATGTCGACCAGTAGAACGACGCTTGTCGCCAATAATGCACAATTGGATCTGCAATCGGCACTAACTTATTCCGGGCGCTTATTCCTGGAAACTCATTTTCACGATAAACTGGGTATTGAAACAGGATTGGGTGCTTCTTATTCTACCTATTATCTAAGATCAGGTAATAATTCCTTCCGAGATTATCTAGGATTGAATTCCTATTTCAACCTCTACTCTTACAAGGTCCTTTTGATGCCGTTTTACAACTTTTCAATGGACAGCTTCGGCGTCTCCTTTCTGAAGGTCCTAGGCGGCTTTACCATCGACCGGAATTACACAACTCATAGTCTGGATGATTTTGGTTATCAATTGCAAACCGGAAGCAGGCAATTTTTCTCCGGCAATCTGCAATTTGAGGCCCGGCTGCTTAAGAAAAACCGTACGGGCCGCAACTTTGAATTCGGTATTAGTTACCGGGTCCCCTTTTGGAACAATGAGGCCTTAAAATTCACCGATTCTTCCGACCGCGTATTTTCCTTTCAATCCGCAACCAATACGCTTAGTCTCAATCTTTTCTACGTTATTGGCATTCGTCGTCGAAGACCGAAAAGTGAAAACATTCAACCCGGCCCGAAACACGAAGTTGGCCGACTCGTTGAATAATTCACTATCTTCGCACATTCACCGCCGGAACCTCCGTAAATGCATAAAGAAGCGCTACTTCACTGGGAATCGGTCCACGTTCGTGGTTACGATGTAGACCGTCGGCAATTCGCCACCATTCCTTCTCTTATTCAGATGATGCACGAAGCAGCTATGCAACATGTACAGCGTCTTCGATTATCGGCAAAGGAACTGACCGATCACGATCTGGGATGGGCATTATACCAGCAATGGACGGAAGTATTGAGGTTACCCAAACTGGGAGATCGACTCAAAGTACTGACGCATCCATCCGGGAAGGAACGGCTATTCACTTTTCGGGATTTCCACTTGTACGACGACCAAGAAAATTTACTGGCCAGAGCAACTTCGACTTGGTTTTTGATGAATATCAAGAAGAGGAGGATCGCCCGCTATCCCGCGTTTGTCGACGAAGTGATCGTACCGTCTAACGATCTCACACATTTGCCGCGAGCAAATAAAGTGAGAAAGGAACTTTCCAAAGTGGATTTTCGTCAAACCTTCACTGTTCGGTACCACGATCTGGATTTCAACGGCCACTTAAGTAATTTTTTCTATGCCCGATGGATGCTGGATACGCTACCATTTCATTGGTTGGATGAACATCAGCTCCAATCATTTAATCTACAATTCATAGAAGAATGTTTACTGGGTGATGAAATCGGAGTGGAAGTCCACCAAAAATCTCCCGGGTTTTTCATTCATCGCATGATAAAAAATGGTAAGGAAATTGCCATTGCAGAATCACAATGGCACTAAATCCAACCAATGGTTAAAACGAATTTTGAAATGGATTTCGATTTTAAGGGAAAAACAGTTTTGATCACCGGCGGTTCCAGAGGAATCGGCAAAGCTACGGCCATTGCATTTGCTCGTTGCGGCGGCCGGGTAGCCATCAATTATCAATCGGACGATACAGCCGCCAAAGAGACCATCGCGGCATTGGAAGGGGCCGGTCATTTGCTGGTAAAAGCAGACATCGCATCTCCCGTGGAGGTGGAGAAGCTGGCAACGGATGTGGCACAGCATTTTGGCAATATCGACGTCCTCGTCAACAATGCCGGCATTTATCAGGAACACCCCATAGATGAAGTGGATTACCAAAGCTGGCAGGATGCCTGGACCAAGATTTTGAATGTCAATCTAATGGCAGCCGCCAATTTATGCTACTGCGTCGGTCAGCAAATGATTCGGCAAGGTGGCGGCAAAATCGTAAACGTTTCTTCGCGTGGTGCATTCCGGGGAGAACCCACTTTCCCAGCTTATGCGGCCAGTAAAGCCGGCCTCAATGCTATGAGTCAATCACTTGCAAAAGCACTTGGGAAACACAATATTTCCGTTACGGCAATTGCACCGGGTTTTGTTGAAACAGATATGGCTACCAATGCGTTAAAAGGAATCAGTGGTCAAGCAATCAAGAACGAAAGCCCATTCGGACGGGTAGCTCTGCCGGAAGAAGTTGCATATGGAATCTTGTTTTATGCATCGGAAGGAGCCAAATTCATGACCGGTGGCATCATGGATATCAATGGTGCCTCTTATCTCAGAACTTAAACTAGTGTATGGAACTTACGGGAATCTATGTTTACCCAATCAAGTCGCTGCGCGGAATTCAAGTAGACGAATGGCAGCTTGAAAAAAGAGGATTAAAGTACGATCGACGGTGGATGCTCATCGATAAAGACGGACGTTTTTTGACACAACGCAGACTGCCGGCGATGACGTTTCTTCAGCCCAGAATCGAAAAAACAGCGTTGATCATTGAAGACCTCCGGAACACCAGCCAGTCGATCGCAATTCCACTCGATCTCGGTCAGTCGAAAACCGGGTTCGAAGTAAAGGTTTGGGACAGTACTTGCCTGGCCACTACTTGCGGCGAAATGTACGACCGATGGTTCAGCGAAGTCCTTGGTTTAGAATGCCAATTGGTCAGAATGCCGGAAAACAGCGTTAGAAAAGTCAATCCAAAATACGCTGAACCCGGCGAAATGGTCAGTTTTGCCGATGGATATCCCTACCTTATCATCGGCGAGCGTTCTTTAAAAGATCTAAACTCCAAACTCGAAACGCCTATCGAAATGGAACGATTCCGACCAAATATTACCTTTAGCGGCGGTGCGCCATACGTTGAAGATTCCTGGAAATACTTCAGTATTGGCAACAACCCTTTTCGCGGTGTCAAGCCCTGTGCTCGATGCGTCATGACCACCATCGATGTCGACCGCGGCACAAAAGGCAAAGAGCCATTGGCAACACTGGCTACCTACCGGCAGGTGGGCCATGATGTCTTATTTGGACTGAATGCTTGTTATACCGGAAAAAAGCAAAGTATGATCATCCGGACCGGTGAACTCATTAATACCAGCAGCCAACAATATAAGTAAGCCTAAGTCGTTTTTATACCGATTCCAGGGAATACCAAATACATTGAATACCATCCATTGTATTCTTAAGCAACGTCAAATAGTAAAGATGAAGTTTTTTTACAGCGTTCTGATTATTTTCTTCGGTATATCAAGTACCTTTCAAGCACAAGATCAACACTTTACCCAATTTTTTGCGGCTCCACTAACACTCAATCCCGCCTTATCCGGAGCCTTCAACGGCAATTATCGTTTAGGTATGATCTATCGGGACCAGGGAGGAAGTTTTTTGGAAAACCCGTATCTGACAGTAGCGGCAGCCCTGGATCTTCGGTTCAATACTAAAATGACCCATCGCAATGTTCAAGATGCTTTTGGAGTCGGAATTCTCTTCTATAATGACCGGGTACCTGATTTTGACCTGTCGACCAATCAGATGTCTATTTCCGGAGCTTATCACAAATCGATGGGCAGGTCAAACGATCAATTCTTCAGCATCGGCTTTCAGGTCGGGATTGCACAACGAAACATCGGATA